>JBGPNP010000006.1:0-23644 GCA_041487575.1 Gaiellaceae bacterium
CCAGCTCGGCTTGCGCCGCGAAAACGAGCTTGTCGTAGCTCGGTCGATTCCAGTGGGTCTCGTTCCAGATCCCACCGGTCACTAGCTGCAGGCTGTACATGACCGGAATCGGGAAGGGTGTCGCGAACGACTGGCCGAAGGCAACCTTGAGATACTTGTCGGCGAGGTAGGTGTCTCCCGAGCTGTTGTCGATGGTGATCGTCACGCCCGCCGCCTTAGCCTGCTCCGCAAACACCGTTGCCGAATTCAGCATTCCCGGGCCCCAATCACTCGCGAAGAGAGTGACCTTGAGTCCCTCCATGACCGCCTTCTTCAGGAGGAACTTCGCCTTCTCGATGTCCTGTTCCCGCTGCGGAAGTTGGTCGTCGTAGAACTGGGCATGCGGGAACCGGATGTCGTTCCCGAGCGCACCGAAACCAACGTTCACGGTGTCGACCAGTGCCTGGCGATCGGCGATGAGTCGTATTGCCTGCCGCACGTCGTTGTTGTCGAACGGCTTGAGGTCGACCGCCATCGTGAAGTAGACGTGAGAGGGCGCGTCGGAGATCAGGAGGTTGATATCGCTCCCCTCTATCTGCCCACTCGTGACCTGCTGACCGCCTGCCGCGTCTTTCGCCTGTGGGAACGGGACGAAGCTGATCGCGTCGACATCACCGCTACGAAGGGCGTTGAGTCGTGCATTGGGGTCCATCACGGAGTTGATCTCGAGCTCGTCGAGCAACGGCTTGCCGGTCTGCCAGTAGTTGGCGTTCTTCTTCATGAGGCTCGACTGGCCGACCTTGAACGAGTCGAACATGAATGCACCCGTGCCAACCGGCTTGGAGAAGTCCTTGGCCCCGTCCTGGACGATCGACATTCCGAGGGCCGTGAAGAAGAACTGCTCGAGGCCGGCAATCGGACGAGTCAGGGGAAGCCGAATCGTTAGATCATCGGGCTTCGTGATCATCTTCACATCGAAAGGCTGAGTAAAGATGTTCGCGCCGTTCGCCGGGTCGGCAGCCGCGCGCTTGATCGTGTAGATGACGTCATCAGCCGTGAGCGGCTTGCCGTCGTGGAAGGTGATGCCCGACTTCAGGCGAATTGTCCATTCGGTCGCCTGAGCATTCGATTCGAACGAGTCAGCGAGGCTCAGGTCATAGCCGGAGAGATCTGGTCGAATCTCCACGAGCCGATCGAATACGCCCACTGAGCGCGCGTATCCGGCATCGGCAGAGAGGCCGACCAGACCCGGGTCGAAGCTCTCCGCCGTTCCTCCACCGATGACGGCGAGCCGCAGGCGGCCACCCGGCTTGGGCTGCTCTGCGGCGGGGGGCGCCGCAGCGCCCGTCGCGCCGGCTGTCGTCGTGGCGGCCGCCGAGGTCGTCGCAGCCGGAGCCGTCTCGCCGCCCCCGCCCCCGCACGCGGCGAGGATGCCGCCCAGGCTCACCGCGAAACCCGCCGCGGCCGTGCCCTTGAGGAGATCGCGGCGGGAGACCTCCCGCTCGAAGATCGAGATCCGCTGACGCTTCTCGTCCGGTTGACGATCTTTGCCGTCCGGTTGACTATCCTTGCCGCTCATCGCTACCTTCCCCTCTTGCCTGTGGCCGCGGTGGTCTGAAGAAATCCTCGGCAAGTAACGAGCCGCCCCGCCTCGCTGTCGACCACAGTCTCAGCCTCGGGCCTCGAAACGGAGTCCTTCGAGTTGCCGGTGGGAGTTTCAGCTGCCATGCCAGAGCAGTGCTCGAACGTACCGCCCATGTCCTTTCCCTTTCACGCGATCATCGACCGGCAACCGAACCGTCGTCGAATCAGGCCCAGCCTTAGAAGAGCGGGGGATCTAGAATACGACGCTAGAAAGCAATCCGTCAAGTATCTTCCTGGCGTTGCGTTTCGTGGCATGACGGTTAGAATCGCCACCGAGCAGCCATGGTTACGACGAAGGATCATGTGGACTGGATCGTAGAAGCGTGGGCGCGAGAGATGCCCGGCGTCGACACGTCGCCAATGGCGTTAGTTGGACGCCTGCTACGAGCCTCTCGGCACCTACAGCGAGATATCGAGCGCCGGCTTGCCGCATTTGGGCTCAACATCACCGAGTTCAACGTCCTGGCCGCTCTGCGACGGACAGGCTCCCCTTATCGTATGGCTCCGGTCGAGCTGAGCCGGTCACTTCTGCTTTCCTCGGGCGGACTGACGAAGCGAATCGATCGGCTCGAGCTCCACGGATTCATCGAGAGGAGTCCGGATCCGGACGATCGGCGCTCCGTGCTCGTCGGCCTGACGCCAGCCGGGCGGGAACTCATCGAAGAGGCTGTCAGCGCCCATCTCAGGAACGAGGCGGTACTGATCGCACCGCTGTCGCCCGAGCAGCGAGATGCTCTCACCGGTGTCCTTCGCACGTTGCTTGTGTCCCTCGAGGATGGGCCTCAGCTAAGGCGGCGGCGAGCCGGGCAGCGGCAGCCGGTGCCGAAGCGATCGGAGTGAATTCGTCCGGCTCTGACCTCTCCGAT
This sequence comes from Gaiellaceae bacterium, assembly GCA_041487575.1. Classification (GTDB taxonomy): domain Bacteria; phylum Actinomycetota; class Thermoleophilia; order Gaiellales; family Gaiellaceae; genus JBGPNP01. The sequence goes on from JBGPNP010000006.1 coordinate 2,490, forward strand.
CGCGACTTCATCATCGAGGCGGCCTGGGTACTCGCCTGCTCGGCGGGGGCGCCCAAGCTGCTCCGAGGGGCATCCGTTCGCGTCCGTGGCGACCGGATCGAGGAGGTGAGCGAGGCACCGCTGCGCGGCAACGCCAAGCGCATCGACGCCAGGGGGCAGCTCCTCCTGCCGGGTCTCATCTCCGGCCACATCCACGCCGCCGCGGCGACGCCGACCCGCGGCATCATCGAGGGCGGACGCTCGTTCGGCCGGCCGCTCATCCTCGTCGAGGGCCTGACGGACGAGGAACTCGATGACCTGAGCGCCTTCAACGTCGCCGAGATCCTGCGTGCGGGGTGCACGACGCAGGTGGAGATGAGCCTGAGCCGGCGCCAGTGCGAGTCGTACGTGCGGGTCGCGAAGCGCTACGGCGTGCGCGCCTACCCCGGCGGCATGATCCCCGGCCCTGCCGAGTGGGAGCGGGTGTGGTTTCGCACCGACGATCAGGCCCTGTTCGACGCGGAGCCGCGGATCCTCGCCGAGATCGAGGCCTACCGCCGGTACGCGCTGCGCGAGAACGGCGCCGAGGACGGACGCATCCTGCCGATGATGATGCCGCACGCGACCGACACGCACACTCCCGAGACCATGAAGGCGAGCCTCGCGGTCGCCAGGGAGCTCGGGAACGGCATCCACATCCACCTCGCCCAGTCCCCGGACGAGGTCGAGAGCTGCAAGCGGCTCTGGGGCAAGCGGCCCGTCGAGTGGCTCGACGAGCTCGGCTTCTTCTCGGAGCGGGTCTTCGGCGCCCACCTCTGGTCGATCGACCTCGCCGAGGATCCACGCATCCTCGCCGGCAAGGAGACCTTCACCTACGCGCACTGTCCCTCCTCACTCGGAGCGGGCGGAGGCAACGCCACGCAGCCCTACCCCGAGCTCCTGGCGGCGGGGGTGAGAACCTCGATCGGCCTCGACACCCACTCGAACGACATGGTCGAGAACATGAAGCTCGCCCTGCTCGACGGCCAGGCCCGCTACTGGCTCCTGAACGAGACGAGCCCCGTGCCGATGAAACGCCCGACCGTGTGGGACGTCGTGAACGGCGCCACGCTCAACCCCGCCCGCGGCCTCGGGCGGGACGATCTCGGCCGGATCGCTCCCGGCGCCAAGGCCGACTTCTGCACGATCGACGTGACCGGCTTCCTGGTCGGAGTGGGCGCCGTCCCGCCCGAGCCGCTCAACAACCTCCTCTACGCGAACGGCCTATCCGTCCGGCACGTTGTCACGGACGGCAACTTCCAGATCTTCGACGGCCGGCTGGTCGTCGACGACGAGGAGCGTGTGCTGAAGCGGGGCGGTGCCGTCGTCGAGACGATCTGGAAGCAGCTCGAGGCCGAAGGGTGGTTCACGCCGGACCCGGACTTCCCGCCGGGCTGGCCGTACACCTGGAAGTCGTCCGAGCCGAGGTGAAGCGGTCTCCTACCTTCGGATCGACTCGAGGTCGGGGACGTCCATCCGCGCGACGACCTCGCGGAAGCACCGGTTCGCCTCGCGCAGGACCTCGTCCTCGTCGATCGTCGTGAACTCGCGGTTCTCGTAGACGACGTTGCCGTCGACGATCACGGTCTCGACGCAGCTCCCGTTCGCGGCGAACACGAGGTGGGCGAAGACGTGGTCCTTCGAGCCCGGCATGAGCGGCGTGAACATCTGGCTCCGGGTATCGATGACGATCAGGTCGGCCTTCTTCCCCGGGGAGAGCTCGCCGGCGTCGATCCCGAGCCCGCGGTTGCCGTTCTGGCAGGCCATGCGCACGATGTCCGGCGCCTGGCCGAGGCTCGCGTCGAGGCGCGACACCCGCTGCAGGAGGGAGGCGAACTTCATCACCTCGAACATGTCGCAGCTGTTGTTGCCCTCGGCCGAGTCGTGACCGAGGCCGACGTTCAGTCCCGCGGCGACCAGCTCGGGCAGCCGGGCGACCCCGGCGCCGCCCCACGCGGCCGAGCTGGGGTTGTGCGCAACGTTCGTGTGCGTCTCGCGCAGCAGCGCGAGCTCGAGGTCGGAGAGCCAGATGCAGTGGGCGGCGATGCAGTCGGGGCCGAGGATGCCGCAGTCGTAGGCGACCTCTGTGGGCCGGCGGCCGTACATCTCCTTCGAGATCTCCACCGCCCCGAGCGACTCGTTCAGGTGGAGGTGGATTCCGGTGCCGAGCTCGTTCGCGAGCGCGCGAGCGTCGCGCAGGAGCTCCTCCGAGGCGAGCGGGAGCCACTCGATCCCGATCCGCACCTCGACCCGCCCGTTCGCAGCTCCGTTCTTCGCCTGGAAGGCGCGCTCGTTGTCGGCGAGGGTGTCGAGGTCGTGCTCGTCGGTCGCGACGACGTTCGAGAGGACGGCGCGGATGCCGATCTTCTCGGCCGCCTCGGCGAGCGCCTCGAGCTGGCGGTACATGTCGTTCACGGCGGTGACGCCGCACTTGATCGACTCGCTGTAGCTCGCCAGCGCCGCCCAGTACGCGGACTCCGGATCGAGCGCTCTGACCGTCGGGTACCAGCAGGTCTGCAGGTACTCCCAGAGCGGGAGGTTGCTGCCCCAGCCCTTGCTGATCGCGGTGTGGTAGTGGAAGTCGACGAGCCCCGGCATGACGATCTTGTCCGTGGCGTCGATCACCTTCGCGCCGTCCGCCGGCACCGCGTCGCCGGTCACTTGGGCGATGCGGTCTCCCTCGATCACGACTGTGCCGCCGAAGTGGACGTCGTCCGCCTCGTTCAGGGTGACCACGATCCCGTTCCGAAGGATGATGCGCTCGCTCACCGTAGCCCTTCCTTGTCGAAACCGGAGCGGCCGGATATTAGATCTGACAGCGCGTCTCGTCCAACGACAGGCCTAGGCCCGTCGCCCTACGTCAGGCCCTCGACCTGCGGAAAGACGAGAGCTCGCGGCTCCACCACGACGGGACGAACGCGGCGACCGGGAACGTCACGGCGGTTACCACAGCGGACCAGGGCTAACCAGGCCCTGTGTCGGGGCGGGGTAAGGCCTGCGGGCTGTCACCGGCAAGCGGCTGCTCCCCTCGGGTGGACTACGTCCCGGGCGGGCCGCCGCCGAGTCGGCGGGCAGCGCCGGCCATCGCCCGTCGGTCGGCGCAGCTATCGCTAGACGACTCCAGGGTACTGGCCCCCGTCGACGACGAGGCAGTGGCCCACGACCCAGCTCGCGCGGTCGGAGAGGAGGAAGGAAATGCAGCTCGCGACTTCCTCCGGAGTGCCGAAGCGGCCGCTCGGGATCGACGCCTCGAGCTCGCGCACCCGTTCGGGCTCCACCTGGCGCATGCGGTCGAGGTCGCCGCCCGGCTCGTCGATCGTCCCCGGTGCGACGACGTTCACGCGCACGCCGTCCGGGGCGAGCTCGACGGCGAGCGTCTTCCCGGCGGCGATGAGGGCGGCCTTCATGGCCGTGTAGCCGTGCTCGCGGCCGAAGGTCATCTTCCCGGAGATCGAGCTCGTGAAGACGATCGCGCCCGAGCGGCGCTCGCGCATCTGGGGCGCGAGGAGCTCCGTCAGCCGCACGGCGCCGAGAACGTCGACGTGGTAGTGGGCGTCCCACAGCGCGCTTTCGGGCGCAGCGTCGCGGTAGACGTCGAGGTTGGTCGCGTTCGAGACGAGGAAGTCGACGCGGCCGAGCTCCTCGAGCGCAGCCCGCGCCAGCCGCTCGCGCTCGGCCTGGACGCCGACGTCGGCCTGGACGGCGATCGCGCGACGCCCGAGCGCCCTCGCCCGCTCCGCGACCTGCTCGAGCGCTTCGCGGCCGCGCGCGGCCAGGACGAGATCTGCCCCCTCCTCTGCCAGGAGAAGTGCGGTCGCGCGCCCGATCCCGCGCGACGCCCCGGTGATCAGTGCGGCCTTGCCTTCGAGCCTGAGGTTCACGCGAGCGCCTCCGTGTTGACGAGCCCGGGCGGCGGCTCGCCCCCAGCCACCGAGGCGATGACGGTCGCCGCCGTCTCGTGCGCGTCGCGAATCGACTCTTCCGAGTAGCCGGCGACGTGCGGCGTCAGGACGACGTTCGGCAGCCGCGTGAGCGCATGGCCGGCTGGAAGCGGCTCCTCGGGGAAGACGTCCAGGCCCGCCGCGGCGATCCGCCCCTCCTCGAGGGCCCGTACGAGCGCACCGGGGTCGTACACGTCGCCCCGGCTCGTCACGACGACGATCGCGCCCGCCGGCAGGAGCGCGATCCGCCGCTCGTCGAGAAAGCCGCGCGTCTCGGCCGTGGACGGAAGATGAACCGAGACGATGTCGGAGGAGCGGAGGAGCTCGTCCGCGGCCATCGGCTGCACGCCGCGGGCCCGCATCTCGTCGTCGGGGACGAACGGGTCGTAGGCGGACACCTGGAGTCCGAGCGGCGCGGCGAGCGGAGCCAGGAGCCGCGGGATGTTCCCGAACGCGAGCAGGCCGAGGCGCCGGCCCCGGAGCCGGTGGAACGGCTGTGAGCGCGGCCAGTCGAACCCGCCGGAGCGCACGAGCCGGTCCAGCTCGAGGAGGCGCCGCGCGCACGCGAGGATGAGGGCGAGCGCGTGCGTGGCGACGTCCTCGACGTTCGCGTAGGGCATGTGCACGACGGCGACACCCTGGCGCGCGGCGGCGCCGAGGTCGATCCAGTCGAGGCCGACGCCGTAGCCCGCGACGTGACGGCACTCGGGCAGGCGAGCGAGCAGCTCGGCGCGGAACGGCCAGGCGCCCGGGTTGAGGACGAGCTCGCCGCCGCCCGGCTCGGTGACGAAGTCCTCGTAGGTGCGGACGGCGAAGCTCGCTCCGGCCGCCTCGGCCGCGCGCGCCTCGACGTCCCAGGGGCCGTAGGGCGGGTAGTCGAGCAGGACGATCCTCATTGCCTCTCCAGGAGCACCTTCGAGGCGCGGCGGGTCGCGGCGAGCTCGATCCCTTCGGCCGTTCGCGCCATCGGCAGGCGGTGGGAGACGATTGCGCTCGGGCGGACGGTTCCGGTCTCGATCAGCCGTAGCGCCAGCCCGTAGTGGCGGCGCTGGGCCGCCGAGACGCCGTGGAGCGAGAGGCCCTTGCGGATGATCTGGCGCAGCGGCTCGATCCGCGCCTCGCGCGTGAAGCCGAAGATCGCCACGCGGGCTCCGGGGGCCGCGGCTTCGAGCGCGAGGAAGGTCGACTCCGCCGTGCCGCCGCAGTCCATGACGACGTCGCCGCCTTCCGCTCCGGCGAGCTCGCGGACGGCCGCAGCCGTCGCCTCGACGTCTCCCGCGTGCGTGACGGTTGCGTGTGCGCCGACGCGGCGCGCGATCTCGAGTCGGGCCTCGTCCACCCCCTCGAGCCCGACGGCGATCACGCGCGCTGCGCCGCCCGCGAGGGCGATCTGGCACATGAGGAGGCCGAAGGGGCCCGGGCCGACGAGGACGAACGTCTCGGCCGGGCGGAGGGCGACGAGCTCCATCGCGTGGGTCGAGACCGCGAGGGGCTCGAGGAGGACGGCGTCGTCGGTCTCGACCGAACCGGGCAGGAGGACGACGCGGTCGGACGGGACGGCGATCCGCTCTGCGAAGGCGCCGCCGAGCGTGGAGGCGCCGATGTGGCGCCAGTCAGGGTCGAGGTTCTCGAACCCGAGGAGGCTCTGGCGCGAGTGCGCCCGCCCCCAGATCACCTGCAGGGCGACGCGGTCGCCGGGCGCGACACCGTCGCTACCCGGCGCCACTTCGGCCACGACGCCGACGGCTTCGTGCCCGAGCATCGACGGGATCTGCACGGGCTGGCGGCCGCGGTAGGTCCAGTTCGCGATCGCGACGTCGGTCGAGCAGACGCCGGCCCGCTCGATCTCGACGAGGACGTGACCGGGCCTGAGCTCCGGCTCGGGCCAGTCGCTCCAGGCGAGCGCCCCGGGCCCCTCCGCGGTCTTGATGATCGCCTTCATGGGGCTCCTGTCTCGTCGGTGAACGTCGGTCCCCCGACGGCCAGCCCGAGCTTCGCAAGCCGCTCCTCGTGGAGCGCCCAGAGTCTCGAGTCGACCGGGATGCCCTCGGCGAGCCGGCGGCGCCGCTCGGCGGCTGAGCGCTCGCCGGGCAACCGCACGGGCTCATGCCGGTCGAGGGGCGCCGTCGCGCGCACCTGGTCGGCAAGTCGCCGGACCGCGCCGGTGAAGCGCTCATACGGCCCGAAGAAGCCCGGCTCGAGGACAAGGAAGAAGGCGGCGAGGCCGTCACGCTCGGTCTCCGCCTCCACCTCCCGGCCGATCGGAGCGCCCGCGAGGGCGGCGGTGAGGACGTCGACGAGGAGGGCGAGCCCGTAGCCCTTCGGGCCCGCGAGCGGCAGGTAGACCGCATCGTCCACGGCGCTCGCGTCCGTCAGTGGCTCACCCTCGGAGGTCATGAGCGCGCCGTCCGGGAGAGGCCCTCCCGTCCGCATCGACTCCCAGTAGTCCGCCATCCGCAGAGCGTTCGTGCGCATGTCGAAGACGATCGGGTCGGGGTCGCAGGGGACGGCGACGGCGATCGGGTTCGTGCCGTGCAGGGGCTCGCGCCCGCCGTGGGGGGCGACGCAGGCCATCGAGTTCGTCGCTCCGAGCGCGACGAGGCCCCGCTCGGCTGCGGGGAGAACGGTCCACCAGAGGGCACCGAGATAGCCGACGTTGCGGGCGACGGCGACGCCTGCTCCGAGAGCCTGTGCACGGCAGATCGCCGCCTCGAGCGCAACGCGGGCCGTGCGCAGGCCGAGGGCGCCCCGGCCGTCGACGACGGCTGCCGCGCCTCGCTCCTCGACCACGGCGGGTGCTGCGCCTCCCCGGCCGGGGGCGGCGGCGTAGACGGGGAGAAGGCTGACGACGCCGTGCGAGTCGAGGCCGCGCAGAGAGCTCTCGACGAGGGAGTCGGCGCAGAGATTGGCGTCCTCGGGCAGGTGGCCGGCCGCTTCGAGCACGCGCACGGCGTAGCGACGCGCCTCGGCGGCCGCGAGGAGAAGGCTAGGCAACAGCGCACTCCTCGAGGGCGCGGGCCGGCCTTGCGCGCGCGATCGGGAAGACCAGCGTGGCGACGAGGGCAGCCGTCGCTGCGAAGGCGGTGCCGTCGCCCGCCGCGTCAGCGATCGTCCCCGCGGCGATCGGCCCGAGAGCCGCGCCGAGCGACCAGGCCGACAAGGCCAGCCCGTAGCCGGCCGCCAGCCCGGCGCCGAGCGGCGCGTGCTCGGCGCCGAGGGCATAGCCGAGCGTGCCGCCGACCCGGTTGAGCGGGACGAGGGCGACGAGGAGGACGATGACGACCCAGTGGGTCTCCGAGAGGGCCGGCGCCAGCAGGAGCAGCGGTGGGAGGAGGGCCCAGAGGGTCGAGACGCGGCCGACGCCGCGGCGGTCGGCGAGCCTGCCGGCGAGCGGGGTGCCGACGACCGCGAGCACGGCGCCGACGAGGAAGACCGCGCCGAGGTCGGAGGCGGTGAAGCCGTCCTCGCCCAGCCGCAGGGGCGCCAGCGTCTGGGTCGCGCTCCCGGCGAGGCCGCAGGCGAGAACGCAGGCGGCGCCGCCGCGTGCGGCCGGGCTCCGGAGCGGCCGGACGAGCGCCGACCGAAGCGACGCCGACGCGGCCGCCGCCTCTTCGGGCCAGCCCGGGTAGAGGATTGCCGCGAGGACGAGCGCGCCGAACGCCGCCGGCAGGAGGAATGCCGTCTCGACCCCGAGCGCGGGGGCGAGGAACCCGCCGAGGGCCGGGCCGGCGAAGGCCGACAGGCCCTGGACGGACGCGGCGAGGCCGATGAGGGTGGCGCGCCGCCCCGTGACCGCGCCGCCGGCGATCACGGCCATGCCGGCGACGGACGTGAGTCCGGAGGCGAGTCCCTGGAGTGCGCGGGCCGCCCAGAGCTGCCATTCGTTCGCGGCGAAGCCGAAGCCGAGGGAGGCGAGGATGAGGAGGGCGCAGCCGACGGCGAGGAGGCGCCGGCCGCCGAAGCGGTCGACCGCGAGTCCCGCCGGCAGGCTCGACGTGAGCATGAGCAGCGGGTACGCGGCGAGCAGGAGCCCGACTTCCGTCTTCGACAGGTCGAACTTGCCCGCGTACTCGGGCAGGAGCGGGAAGAGGGCGATATAGACGACCTCGTCGAGGAAGATCGTCGCCGAGCTGAGGAGAAAGACGCGTCTCACGTGATCAGATACGGCTCGTCGGGCCCGCTCGTCAGCCGCTCGGCGCCGGTGGCCCGGACGACGACGTCGTCCTCCCAGAAGGCCGCCGTCTTCCCCTCGCGCCAGGCGGCGATCTCGACCGTGACGACGGCGCGCTCCGGGACCGGCTCGCGAACGCCCGCCCGGAATCGCGGCGGCTCGTGGATCTCGAGGCCGATACCGTGCCCGCTCGGGATCCAGAAGGCGTCCCCGAGCCCCGCCTCCTCGAGGACGTCGCGGGCTGCCCGGTCGACCTCCTCTGCGGGAACTCCCGGGCGAAGCACGGCGAGCGCCGCCTCCTGCCCCGCTCGGACCGTCCGCAGCGCCTCCGCCTGCTCCGGCGGCGGCCCGCCGACGAAGACCGTACGTCCGATATCGGAGCGGTAGCCGCGATGGACGGCGCCGAAGTCGACCGTGACGGCCGCGGGCGCGCGGATGGGTGCGTCCGGCTGCCCGAGCACGTCCGCCGACCACACGACCGAGGTGGCCGGCCCGACGGCGTAGAGGTCGGGCGCGTAGGCGACCCGCTCGGAGCCCTCTTGGACGAGCCGGTACTCGAGCTCCCGGAGGAAGTCGCCGCGGGAGAACTCGCTCCCGAAACGGCCGAGCGTCGCCTCGAGCGCGCGGAGCGCCATCGCACCCGCCTCGCGGATCGCGGCGATCTCCTCCTCGTCCTTCGCCGCGCGGAGCTCGAGGACGAGCGCCGAGCCTGCTTGGAACCGAACCCCGGGCAGGGCCCTCCTGAGCGCCTCGACCTGGCGGAAGGGCGTCCGGTCGCCGATCGCGAGGACGCCGTCGGCGCCGACGCGTCGCGCCCCGCGGCGGAGCCACTCGACCGGATCGTCCTCGGCCGGCATCCGCAGGACCTCGTAAGGCGCGACGGCGGCCGCCGCCGGGAGCGACCACTCGCTGTGCGTGAAGAGGAAGACCGGATCGCCGTCGAGGCCGATGAAGCAGCCCTCGACGTCGATCTCGGCGTCCCAGGCGGGATCGGTCACATGGCGTGCGCGCGGCACTCCGGTCAGGTACTCGAGGTCGGCCGACTCGGGCAGGAAGACGGCCGGGATCCCACCCGACGCCATGCGATCCCGGAGCGCTTCGAGCCGCCGCGCGAAGTCAGGCATCGCCCGCAGGAGGATGGACGAGATGGCACGCGACGAGGCGCCCGGAGCCGGTCGCGCGCAGGACCGGCTCGACCGTGCGGCACTGCTCCATTGCAAAGGGGCAGCGCGTGTGGAACCGGCACCCGGAGGGCGGCTCGATCGGGCTCGGGACGTCGCCGGTGAGGACGATGCGCTCGCGTGCTCGCTCCACCGCCGGGTCGGGCACTGGCACAGCAGAGAGCAGCGACTGGGTGTAGGGGTGGAGCGGGCTCTCGAAGATCTCGTCGCGGGAGCCGAGCTCGACGATCTTCCCGAGGTACATGACCGCGACGCGGGCGGCGATCTGGCGGACGACGGCGAGGTCGTGGGCGATGAAGAGGATCGTCAGCCCGAGCTCGTCCTGGACGTCCTTCAGGAGGTTGACGATCTGGGCCTGGATGGAGACGTCGAGGGCGCTGACCGGCTCGTCGGCGACGACGAGGTCGGGGTCGAGGGCGAGCGCGCGGGCGATGCCGATCCGCTGCCGCTGGCCGCCGGAGAAGGCGTGCGGGAAGCGCTGCGCCGCCTGCTCCGGGAGGCCCACGAGGGCGAGGAGCTCCTTGACCCGAGCCCGCCGCTCGGCCCGGGAGCCGATCCCGTGCGCCCGCAGGGGCTCGGCGACGATCTCCTCGACCTTCATGCGCGGGTTGAGCGAGGCGTAGGGGTCCTGGAAGATCATCTGCGCGCGGCGGCGGAAGGCCCGCAGGTCGGCCGGCGAGAGCGTGGCGAGGTCGACCCCGTCGAACACGACCTGCCCTTCGCTCGGCTCGTAGAGACGGAGGAGGGCCCGGCCGATCGTCGTCTTGCCGCAGCCGGACTCGCCGACGAGCGCGAGCGTCTCGCGCCGGCGGAGATCGAAGCTGACCCCGTCGACGGCGCGGAGCCTGACCGGCCGTGCGCGCCAGTCGCGAGCTGACACGCGGAAGTCGACCGAGAGGTCCCGCACCTCGAGAAGGGACTGGGCGTTGGCGCTCATTCGCCCAGGCTCCTTGCACAGTCCTCCCGAGCGCAGCGAAGGGACAAGCTCCCGCCGCGGAAAATGCGCAGCATTTTTCGCGGATAGCTCACCGCACCGCCGCTCCGACGTCGGCCCAGCAGGCTGCCGCCTGCCCACCGGCGCCGGCAGGCTCGAGCGGCGGGTCTTCCTCCGCGCAGCGCTCGAGGGCGAACGGGCAGCGCGGCCGGAAGGCACAGCCCTGCCCCAGCCCGCCGAGGGGCGGCGGCGCGCCCGGGATCGAGGGCAGTCGCTCGACGATCTCCCCGTCGAGCCGCGGCACGCTGCTCAGGAGGCCGAGCGTGTAGGGATGGTGCGGCTCGGCGAAGACCGCCTCCGTGGGTCCCTCCTCGACGATCCGGCCCGCGTACATGACGCAGAGCCGGTCGGCCATGCCGGCGACGACGCCGAGGTCGTGCGTGATGAGGATCAGCGCCATCTCCCGCTCGGCCTGCTCCCGTTTCAGGAGCTCGAGGAGCTGGGCCTGGATCGTGACGTCGAGCGCCGTGGTCGGCTCGTCGGCGATCAGCACCGCCGGGTTCGGTGCGAGCGCGACCGCGACGGCAACCCGCTGGCGGAGGCCGCCGGAGAGCTGGTGCGGGTACTGGCGAAGCCGCCGTGCAGGCTCCGGAACGCCGACCTCTTCGAGAAGCCCGGCTGCGCGCCGAGCAGCCTCGCGGCCCGAGACACCGAGGTGCGTCTCGAGGCTCTCGGTGATCTGGCGCCCGACGGTGAGGAGTGGGTTGAGCGAGGCCATCGAATCCTGGAAGACGATCGCGATCCGCCGCCCGCGCATGCGGCGAAGCTCTCGCTTGGAGGCGTGGACGAGGTCGCGGCCCTCGAGCTCGATCGAGCCCTCCGCGATGCGCGCCGCCGGCGGCAGGAGCCCGATGATCGAAAGGGCCGTCACGCTCTTCCCGCAGCCGGACTCGCCGACGAGCCCGAGCGTCTCCCCGGGGTCGAGGGTGAACGACACGCCGCGCACGGCCGCGAGCGGCCCCTCCTCGGAGGAGAAGACCGTCACGAGGCCGCGGACGGCGAGCAGCGCCACTAGGCGGCTGTGTCGCGGTAGCGGACGACGTAAGCGGCGCGAAAACCTCCCTCCGAACGGAGGCGCTTCGGGCCGATCGGACAGTCGTAGACGATGACGTCGCCCGCCCCGAGCGGGTACGTGCGCCCGTCGCACTCGATCTCCACCGTTCCTTCGAGGACGATGACGACCTCCTCGTAGCCGTCCTGCTCGGTGGCGCTCTGCTCGCCCTTGAACTCCCAGAGCCCGACCTCGACGGCGCCGTCGCCGCTCGAGTAGAGCGTCCCGTAGGCGGAGACGGCGTCGCCCGAGTGGTGCTCGTCGTCGGCGACGGGCTCGAGCGTCGCCTCGGCACCCTTGATGTGGACGATCACTTCTCGCTCCTTTCTCTCAGACGTACTTCACCCGCGGGTCGATGGCGGCGTTCACGAGGTCTGCCGCAAGGTTGAAGATCGTGACGAAGAAGGCGGCGAAGAGCACCGTCCCCATGACCATGGGCACGTCGTTGAAGGTGATCGCCCGCCACGCCTGATCGCCGATCCCCGGCCAGGCGAAGACGCGCTCGATGATGAGGACGCCGCCGAGGAAGACGCCGATGTCGAGGCCGATCATGGTGACGATCGGGCCGATCGCGTTCCTCAGAACGTGGCGAAGGACGACGACCCGCTCGGAGAGGCCCTTCGCCCGGGCCATGCGGATGTAGTCCTCCCCCAGAATGTTCAGAGCCGTTGAGCGGAGCATGCGGGCGTACCAGGCGGCGCCCGCGACGCCGAGCGTCAGCGCCGGCAGGACGAGGCTCTGGAACGAGCCCGAGCCGCCGAGCGGGAACCAGTCGAGCTTGAACGCGAGGAAGTAGAGGAGGAGGAAGCCGAGGACGAAGGTCGGCGTGACGACGCCCCCGAGGGAGAACAGGAGGATGGCCCGATCGACGACGGTGCGGCGCTTGAGCGCCGCCAAGAGCCCCAAAGGGATCCCCAGCGTGATCTGGACGATGGCCGCGGAGAGGGCGAGGAGCCCCGTGTCCGGAAGGCGGTCGATGATCGCTGCCCGCACGGGCTCGTCGGTTGCGAACGAGCGGCCGAGATCGCCGCGGAAGATCCGGGAGAGGTAGCGGCCGTACTGCACGTAGACGGGGTCGTCGAGGCCGAAGTCATGGCGGACCAGCTCGACCGCCTGCTCGCTCGCACGCAGGCCCGCATAGGAGCGGGCCGGATCGATCGGCGAGAGGAAGGTCGCGCCGAACGTGAGCGTGACGATCGCCCAGAGGACGACGATCGTCCACGCGAGGCGCTTGGCCACGTAGCGGCCCATCAGTGTACCGTCACTACCGAACTCCGAAGAGGAAGCGCCCGCGCCGCTCGAGCGTCGGGTCGAGGGCGTCGCGCAGGCCGTCGCCGAGGAGGCTGAAGCCGATCATGGCCAGCACGATCGCGCCGCCGGGGAAGGCGACGAGCCAGGGCGAGGAGACGAGGTAGGACTGCCCGTCGGAGATCATGTTCCCCCAGGAGGCCTCCGGCGGCTGGATCCCGATGCCGACGTAGGAGAGCGCCGCCTCGAGTTGGATCGCGGTAGCGACGCCGAGCGTCGAGTAGACGAGCACGGACGGCACGACGTGCGGGACGACGTGGCGAAGGAGGATCCAGCCCGAGCGAACACCGGCAGTCTTCGCGGCGAGGACGAACTCCCGCTCCTTGAGGCTCACGACCTGGGTGAAGACGAGGCGCGCGAGGTAGGCCCCGAAGCTGATCCCGACGATGATCAAGATCGTCGGCAGGTTCGGCTTCGTCACCGCGAGGAGGGCGATCGCGAGGAGGAGGATCGGGAAGGAGAGGACGACGTCGACCGCCCGCATGAGCAGCGTCTGCAGGCGGCTCCCCGCCATGCCGGCGACGCCGCCGACGGCGATGCCGATCAGCGCGGCGAGCGCATTCGCGCCGATGCCGACGGCGAGCGAGACGCGGGCGCCGAAGAGGAGGCGCGAGAGCTCGTCGCGGCCGAGCGCGTCCGTTCCGAGCTTGAACGTTCCCGACGGGCCGAGCGGCTCTCCCTGCTCGGAGAGCCCGAGCGTCTGCTGGAAGGACGGGTCGTATGGGGCGAGGAGCGGTGCGAAGAGCGCGCAGACGACGAGGCCGACGACGAGGACGAGCCCGAGCATCGCGGCCCAGTCGCGACGGAGCGAGCGGAGCGCCTCGCCCCAGTAGCCGCGCTCGCGGACACGAGCAGGCTCGGACCCCAGAGCCGCAGCGAGGCTCTCGCTCATCGGGCAACCTCCCTAGGAGCATCCTCCCGAGCGAAGCGCCGGGACAAGCTCCGAAAGCTCACCCCGCGATCCCGAGGCGCCAGTGGCGGATTGCGTTGCCACCGAGGTAGAGGCGCTTCCCCTCGTCGGAGAGAAACGTCGCGTGGTCGACGATCGCCTGGAGGAACTGCGGGTACTTGGCAACGCCCTCGAACCACGGCCAGTCAGTGCCCCAGGCGATCCGATCAGGCCCGAGGCCCTCTGCGTACACGGCCAGCTTCCGCAGGTACTCCGGGAAGGGATAGCGCCAACCGTCCGGCCAGTGCATGAGCACGCCGCCGAGGACCGAGGTCGAGACGAGGATGCTGGGATGGGCGCGCACGACCTCGAAGAGCAGCTCGATCTCGGGGCTGTCCGCGTCGGCGTTGGCGCCGTGGTTGAGCTGGACCGGCACGTCGGGGTAGTCGGCGGCGAGGCGCGCCAGGCTCTCGTACATCGCGGCAAGCGACGGCGCGGCCGGCGGCACGGTGTCCTCGAACCCGAACGCGGCAGCAGCCGAGCGCTCGCGCAGGATGTCGAAGGCGGCGCGGATCTCCGGCGCGTCGGCGAGGATGTTCAGGTACGCGGGGAAGAACTTCACGCCGACCGCTCCGGCTTCGAGCTCGCGCACGAGCTCCTCGAGCGCGTCCGGATGGACGCGCGGGTCGTGCAGGGTCGTGACGTAGCGGAAGCGCTCCCGATGGCGCGCCGCCCACCCCCGGGTGTAGGCGCGCCCGCCCATGAAGTCCGCCGGCGCGGAGCCGTAGCGCTCCATGAACGACTTGAAGTCGTAGCCGTCGTACCCGATCAGGATGGCGACGTCGACGCCGCAGCGCTCCATCTCGGCGGCGAGGACAGCCACTGAGTGCTCGGCGCGTGTGAACGGGTCGACCGCAGACATCTGCGGGTTCGTCTCGATCGGCCAGCAGCGGACGAAGACGTGCGTCTCCGTGTCGACGACCGGGTAGTCGACGAGGCGGCCGAAGGTCTCGGCGCTCGCGATCTCGTGCCCGAGGGTGCTCACTCCGCCGCCCCCCACGCGAGGAACCGCGCCGGGTTCTCGACCAGGAGCTGGTGGAGGTCGCTCTCCGAGAAGCCGCGCCGTCGAAGGGCCGGGGCGACCGCGACGAGCAGGTGGTCGTACCCACGTCCGCCGTAGGCGCGAAGCTGCGCCTTGCACCAGACGTCGTGCGAGACGAGCACCCGGTCGAGCCGGCCCGCCCTGCGATGGCGTTCGAGCCAGTCGCAGCGCGCCTCGTCGCCGGGATCGCTGTACCAGTCGTTCTCGAGCGCCATCCCGAAGCAGTCGTACTGGATCCAGAGGCCGCGGTCGAGGGCCTCCTCGTGCCGCGCGAAGTCGGCGATCGAGTCCATGTGGCTGAGCGAGATGCGTCCGAGCGGCGCTTCCGCCTCCTCGAGCGCCTCGAGGACGGCCGGGACCGCCGACGAGCGCGACGGGAGGTGGACGGTCATCGGCGCGCCCGTTCGCCGTGCGGCCCGCGCTCCGGCCCGCAGCACCCGACGCTCGGTTGCGGTCATCTCACCCACGAGCCGCCGCGAGCCACGCTCCTCGCCGTTGACGCCGAGCTCACCGACGATGCCGGCCCGGACGCCGTCGACGCCCTCGACGAGATCGC
Organism: Gaiellaceae bacterium; assembly: GCA_041487575.1. GTDB lineage: Bacteria > Actinomycetota > Thermoleophilia > Gaiellales > Gaiellaceae > JBGPNP01. The sequence goes on from JBGPNP010000006.1 coordinate 17,701, forward strand.
GGACGATCTCCTCCTCGAGCTCGGCTTCCAGCCGTTCGGAGGTTCCGTTGCGATAGCCGATCTCGCAGTAGTGGCCGCAGCCCATGACGATCGTGACGCCGGTCTGCGCAGCGAGGCTCCGGAGCGCCTCGGGGGCGCGGCCGATGTCCGGGGGAGTCACATCGACGACGGCGCCGCCGCCGGCGGCGGCGAAGCGGGCGAGCTCCTCGGCCGCGAGCGCCGGGTCGTCGAGAACGAGGTTGTCCCGTACCGAGCAGGAGTAGCGGGCGAGGACCGATTGCTCGAGGGAGGCGGTGGCCGCCGCGGCGATCGCCTCGAGGCCGTCCGGCGGCGGGACGAAGGAGGCGTGGCGGAGGTCGATGAACAGGTGCTCGTGCACGAGCGTCGGCCCCAGGGACGCCGGCTCGACGGCGCCGAGGACCGAGACGACCTTGCCGGCGTCGTCCTTCGCGCACGTCATGCTCATCGCCCGTGCCACTGCCCCCGCCGCTCGAGACGTTCCTCGCCCGCTGGCGCGAGCACGACGTCGACGGGATCGTCTCGCTCTACGCGCCGGACGCCGAGATGCGCGATCCGACCCTCCCCGAGCCGATCCGTGGCCGCGACGCGCTTTCGAGCTACTACGCGGAGATGTGGGAAGCCGTTCCCGACGCGCGCCTCCAGTGCCGGTGCGCCGAAGCGAGCGCGAACGCGATCGCCTGGGCGTGGCGCTTCGCAGGCACGGCGGATGGCGGCGCCTGGGAGGTCGTCGGCGCCTCCTGCTTCCGCCTCTCCGCCGGTTGGATCGTGTCCGACCACGCTGTCTGGGACCCGTCTCTTCTTCCCTAGAAGACCGCTGTCGCCTCGATCTCGACCTTGAGCTGGGGAGCGACGAGCGCCGCGATCTCGACGAGCGTCGCCGCCGGCTTGTGGTCGCCGAAGTACTCCGTGCGCGCCCGTGCCACCGCGGTCCGATCGGCCATGTCCGTGAGGTACACCGTGACGCGCACGACGTCCTCCTTCGCCGCCCCTGCCGCGCGCAGGAGCGCGTCGACGTTGCGAAGGCACTGCCGCGCCTGCTCCTCGGCGTCGCCGGCGCCGGCGAGCTGCCCGTCCGGGCCCTGTGCGATCTGACCGCTGATCCACAGCGTCCGCCCGCCCTGCGCCAGGACCGCAGGCGAGTACGGGCCCGAGGTCTGTGCGATCTCCGTTGAGGTCAGCGGCTTGTTCGACATGTGCACCTCCGTCTCGACACTCTTGCACTCATGCTGTCAGCCCGTACTTCGCGAAGAACTTCACCTGGGCCTGCGGCGTCGCCGGGATCGAGTAGCCCTGGACTCGCTTCGAGACGAGCATCGCCACCTTGGGGTAGAACATCGGCACCCACAGCGCCTGGTCGTGGATGACCATGCGGTCCATCTGCTTGTAGAGCGAGACGATCCGTGCCGGGTCTGTGGACCGGTGCGCGGCGGTCGCGAGCTTGTCGAACGCCGGGCTCACCCAGCTCGAGAAGTTGCAGCAGCCGCCCTTGAGCGCAGCCTGGGTGAAAGCGCCGTCCATGACGTAGGAGCCGTGCGGGTAGGGCAGCTCCCAGGTGTTCTCCATGATCTGCGGCAGGTTCTTCACCACCTGGCCGTTGTAGGCGTTGATGTCGAGCGCCTTGAAGTCGACGTCGATGCCGACGGCCTTCAGGTCCTGCTGAACGGTCTCGCCCTCCTCGAGGTATGGCGTCTGGTTGACGGCCCAGAACGGCACCTTGAAGCCGTTTGGGTAGCCGGCCGACGCGAGCAACTGCTTCGCGCGGACAGGGTCGTGGGGGTAGCCGATGCCCGGCTGGTAGTAGGGGCTGAGCGGGCTGAACAGGCCTCCCGTCGACGGAATGCCGAGCCCGTTGATCGTCCTGACGAGCCGCTGCTTGTCGACGGCGGACGCGATCGCCTGGCGTACCTGGAGCTTCGCGAGCGCAGGGTGCTTCGTGTTCAGGGTGATGTAGAAGACGTTGTTCGAGAGCGCGGCGACGAGCTGCTTCTTCAGGTTGGGATCGTTGGCGATCTGCGCGTACTGACCCTTCGGAACGGGCTCGAACATCATGTCGGCCTGGCCCTTCTCGATGCGCAGGACCGCGATGTCCGAGCCGACGCCGATCTGCCAGGCAACCTGGTCGACGCGCGGGACGCCGGGCTTCCAGTAGCTCGGGTTTCGCTCGAGCAGGACCTCCGAGGCGAGGACGACCTTCTTCGCGACGAACGGCCCGGTTCCGACCGGCGCCTTGTTGAACTGCTTCCCGCCGACGCGCTCGACGACGTCCCGCGGGACGATCGACGCGAACGGCAGCGCGAGGACGTCGAGGAGTGCGCTCTCGGGCTCCTCGAGCTGGATCGAGACCGTGTAGCGGTCGACGACCTGGATGCCCTTCGCCGTCTTCGCCTTTCCGGCCGCGACGTCCGCGTACCCGACGATCGGCAGGGTGTTGTAGAGCGACACGCCCTGGCTCGCCGTGTCCGGTACGACGATCCGCTCGAGCGAGTACTTGACGTCGTCTGCCGTCAGCTCGCGTCCGTGGTGGAACTTGACGCCGCGCCGGAGGCGGAAGGTGTACTTCTTGCCGTCCGGGCTGGCCGCCGGGAGGGCCGAGAGCTCGGGGACGATCCGCTTGCCGTCGTCGCTCACGGCGAGCAGGCGATCGAAGATCGCGTAGACGCCGCAGAACTCGAGGATGCTCCACCACTTGGGCGGGTCGAAGCCGAAGGGTGCCGTCTCGACCGCAAAGACGAGACGCCCGCCGGCCGTTGGCGCAGACGATCGAGTCGGGCGGGACCGCGTCGACGCTGTCGCCGCCTGCTCCACGAAGACGCCCGACAGCGCGAGCGCGCCGCCGGCTCCGAGAGCGCCGCGGAGCAGACGCCGCCTCGTCAGCGGCCGATCGAAGACGGGCTCTTGGCTGCCGTGTCCGGTCATCGCTATGCCTCCTTGATCCAGTAGCGGTCGAAGAAGTGTGTCGAGGCCGTGGGCGCAGCCGTGATGGAGAACCCCTGCGCCCGAGTCGACACGAGGAAGGCGATCTTCGGGTAGATGAGCGGGACCCAGAGCGCCTCGTCTCGGATCGCGATCTTGTCCATCTCCTTGTAGAGGCGGATCTGCTCGTTGCGGTCGGTGGTCAGGTGCGCCTGCTTGGCGAGGCCGTCGAACTTCTTGCTCCTGTACTCGGAGAAGTTGCAGCAACCCGCCTTGATCGCCGCCTCCGTGAAGGCGCCGTCCATGACGTAGGAGCCGTGCGGATACGGAAGCTCCCACTCGTTGTTCGTGATCCCGGGCGGGTTCTTGACGATGTCGGCGAGCCACTGCTCGCGGATCTCGATCTTCGGGTCGACGGTGATCCCGATCTGCTTGAGATCCTGGGTCACGGTCTCCGCCATCTCCTTGTACGGCGTGAAGTCGGCGCTCCAGAAGCTGACGTCGAAGCCCTTCTCCAACCCGGCCTCGGCGAGGAGCTGCTTCGCCTTCGCGGGGTCGAACGGATACCCGAGCCCGTCCTGATAGTACGGGCTGAGCGGCGAGAAGAGGCCTCCGTTCGCCACCTCGCCGAGGCCCTTGATCGCGCGGACGAAGCGCTCCTTGTCCACCGCCATGGCGATCGCCTGCCGCACCTTCAGCTCCTTGAGAGCCGGGTGTTTGAGGCTGAGCGTGATGTAGTTGACGTTGTTGAAAGGCCCCGCGAAGAGCTGGGCGCTGAGGCTCGAGTTGTTCGAGAGCGTCGGGAAGTCGTTCGACGGGACCGGCTCGGACATCATGTCCTGCTGGCCGCGCTGGATGCGAAGGAGCGACAGCTCCGGATCGATTCCGATCGTCCACTCGACCCGGTCGAGGTATGGCTTCTGCGGATCCCAGTGGTCCGGGAAGCGCTCGAGGACGAGGCTCTTCGACGGGTTGACGTTCTTCATCGTGAACGGGCCGGTGCCGACGGGGGCGAAGTTGAACTTCTTGTCCCCCACCTGCTCGACGACGTCCTTCGGGACGATGCTCATGAAGGGGAGGCCGAGCAGGTAGAGGAGCACGGAGTCGGGTTGACCGAGCTCGATCGTAAGCGTCTGGGGATCGACGACCTTGATGCCTGTGAGCTCCTTGCCCTTCTGGTTCTGGATGTCGGCCATCCCCGCGATCGTCAGCCCCGTGTAGAGGCCGCCGCCCTCGCTCGCCGTCGCCGGGTTGACGAGCCGCTCGAAGGAGAACTTGACGTCGTCGGCCGTCAGCTCGCGGCCGTGATGGAACTTGACGCCCTGCTTGAGCTTGAACGTGTACAGCGTCCCGTCGGAGTTCACCTGAGGCGCCTCGGCGAGGAGCTCGGGCTCGAGCGAGCCGTCGTCCTTGAGGGTCAGGAGCCGGTTGAACACCGAGAGGGTCCCGTCCCAGGAGAGGCCGTTCCACCACTTGGCCGGGTCGAAGCCGGAAGGCGGCGACGCCACCGCGTAGAGGAGCGTTCCACCCCGGACGGGAGTCGCTGCCGCGGCCGCGGTCGTCGCCGCGGCCGGAGGGGCGGCGCCGGTCGAGGCGGCGGGCGGAGTCGGGGCTGTCTCCTGCCCACCTCCGCCGCCGCAGGCTGCGAGCAGCCCCCCTCCGAGGAGCCCGAGCGCACCGCCGACGAAGCCCTTCCGCGTCAGCGGCCGCTCGAACAAGTTCGTGTGGTCGTCCTTGCTATCCATGCTCCGCTTCCTCCTCCCTCTTGGTGAGGCCACTGCCTGACGGCCCTACGTGCGGGCCAGACTCGTTTCCACCTCCACGAGCTCCGCTTGCTCGCCCTCCTGCTCGCTCACCCACATGCGCCGCGCGCGCGGAGAGAGCGCGAACGTCGCCACCGTCCAGATCCCGGCGCTTCCGTCCTGGCGGATGCCCTTCGCGGGGTCTTCGAGGAGCGAGACGAGATCCGGGATCGTCCACCGCCTGCCCGTCCGCGCAGCCTCGCGCAGGTGCTCGAAGCGACGCTCGCTGTTTTCGCGCAGCGGGTCCTCTTGCGACATCGCCGGCCGCAGCTCCTCGCCGAGGACGTGGTTGCAGGCGGCGGCCGGCTCGCCCTCGCGCACCGCATTCCCGGCCGGGAGCATCTCGACCACCGCCGTACGGCCGCCTGCGTCCGCGAGGAGGACGTTCTCGCCGAGCGTCCGCACGCGACGTGAGGTCGCGAGCGCGACCGCCTCTTCCACGTCGGTGCAGCGGGCGAGGAGCTCGCGGACGAGGATCCCGTCGGGCAGCCCCTCGGGGTTCGCGGCGGCCGGGGCGAGCGAAGCGTTCACGAGCGCCAGTCCGGCCTCGTTCACGCCGCCGTCCGTCCACATCGCGCCCGCGGTGGTCACATGCGCGAAGCGCAGGGCTCCGTCGGGGGCTATCCGCTCGACGACCTGGATCGGCGCCATCTCCTCCGGCGTGTCGAGGTTCTTCCCGACGAGGATGCCCTCCTCGCCCTCGCCCTCGACCGCGACGAGCGAGCACCAGGCTGGGAGCCTGCCGCTGAGATCGGAGCAGACGCTGAGGGCGAGCGCGTCCTGCCGGGAGACGCCCGCCCCCTCGGCGAGGCCGTCCGCCTCCTCGAGGACGTGCGGAAGCTCGCGGGCGAGGAGCAGCTCGAGCGCCCCGAGCCGGGCGCGGAGCTCGCCGGCGGGAAGATCGAAGCGGCAGATCCGCGCGACGGCCTCGTGCACGAGGTCCGGGGCGGCGGCGCCGATCGCGTAGCCGATCTCCGCCGGGCTTCCCACGGCGTCGAGGACGCGCATCACCTTCTCACCGGCAGAGGGCCGTTCGGGTAGAAGGTCGAGCCGAGGACGTAGGAGGCCTCGTCCGAGGCGCAGAAGGCGACCGCTGCGGCGACGTCCTCAGGTCCGACCGCACCTCCGCCCGGCAGCTCGGCTCCGTCCTCGCAGGCGGCGACAGCGCAGACGCGAACGCCGTCGGGGACGAGGTCGAGGGCCATGAC
>JBGPNP010000007.1:0-22400 GCA_041487575.1 Gaiellaceae bacterium
ATTCCCCACTGCTGCCTCCCGTAGGAGTCTGGGCCGTGTCTCAGTCCCAGTGTGGCTGATCGTCCTCTCAGACCAGCTACCGATCGTCGCCTTGGTGGGCCGTTACCCCGCCAACAAGCTAATCGGCCGCGGGCCCATCCTCGGTCGGAAGCCGAAGCTACCTTTCCTCACGAGCCCGTGGGCTCGTGAGGGCATCCGGTATTAATCCGAGTTTCCCCGGGCTATCCCGGTGCCGAGGGCAGGTTACCCACGTGTTACTCACCCGTTCGCCGCTCCGTACCGGGCCCGAAGGCCCGGCCGTCGCTCGACTTGCATGTGTTAGGCGCGCCGCCAGCGTTCGTCCTGAGCCAGGATCAAACTCTCCGTGAAAACCTTTCGCAGTGCAGCCCGGAGGCTGGTTGCTAACGGGTTCGGGATGAGCTTGAGCTCAAATGTCTCCCCTTCCGAAGAAGGGGTGACGGGATTGTGACCTCGCCCGCGCCGAAACGCGAGAGAGGTTCTCGAACGTTCACGCTGTTGAGTTTTCAAAGACCGTGCCCTGCTCGACCGCTCCATGAAAAAAGGCCTCCGGCGCTTCACGCGAGAGGCCCTTCCGTCGAAACCCATTCTATCAGGCGTCTACCGAAGGCTCTCCGTCGTCGAGGGTTACCGTTCTTCAAGGTGCTGCCGTTCTAGCGGCCGAGGAATGATACCAGCGCGCGCAGGTGTGTCAACAGAGCGGAACTACCCCACGAAGACCCTGGCGAACCGCCGCTTCCCGGCCTGGAGCAAGGCGCCGTGGAGGCGGGACGCCGGCACCTCGAAGTCGCCGATCGGCTCGCCGTCGAGCCTCACGCCCCCCTGCGAGATGAGCCGCCGCGCCGCGCTCGTCGACGCGACGCCGAGGTGCTCGACGAGCACTTCAGGCAGGTAGACGGTCGGGCCGGGGGCTGCGACAAGGACCTCGGGCACCTCCTCCGGCGGGCGATGCTCACGCACGACCCGCGTAAAGTGGGCCTCGGCGTCGGCCGCGGCCTCGGGCCCGTGGAAGCGGGCGACGAGGCGACGGGCGAGCTCGAGCTTCGATTCCATCGGCTCGAGCGTCGGCGGCTCGGCGTCGAGGGCGAGGCGCCAGAAGTCGGCCAGGGCTTCGTCAGGGATGGACATGGCCTTCCCGAACTGCTCCTCCGGCGCCTCGGCGACGCCGATGTAGTTGCCCTTCGACTTGGACATCCGCTCCTTTCCGTCGGTGCCGACAAGGATGGGGAGCGTCATGGCGACCTGCGGCTCGAGGCCGTAGGCCTCCATCACCTCGCGGCCGGCCAGGAGGTTGTAAAGCTGGTCAGTGCCGCCGAGTTCGACGTCCGCCCGGATCGCGACGGAGTCGTACGCCTGCATGAGCGGGTACAGGAGCTCCGACACGGAGATGGGCTCCTGGGCCACGTAACGCCTCGCGAAGTCGTCCCGCTCGAGGATCCTGGCGACGGTCGCCGTCCGCGTCAGCCGCACGATCTCGGCGAAGTCGAGCTTCGCCAGCCATTCGCTGTTGAAGCGGACCTCTGTGCGGGCGGGATCGAGGATCTTGAACGCCTGCTCGGCGAACGTGCGCGCGTTCACCTCCAGCTCCTCCGGGGAGAGCACCGGGCGCTCCTTCGAGCGGCCCGAGGGGTCGCCGATGCGCGCGGTGTAGTCGCCGATGATGAGGACGGCCGTGTGCCCGGCCCCCTGGAACGCGGCGAGCTTGCCGAGGGGCACGGTGTGGCCGAGGTGGATGTCGGGCGCCGTCGGGTCGATGCCGAGCTTGACCCGCAAGGGCCGGCCCCGGGCGAGCTTGCGCTCGAGCTCTCCCTCGGGGAGCACGTGAACCGTGTTGCGCGTGAGATCAGCCGGCAAGGTCACTGCCGGCTGATTCTAGAAGTAGTACGGCGCCAGGCTCAGCGCACCCAGCACGTACCACACGCCGAAGGCCATGCTGCCGACTCCCAGCACCGGGGCGATCGTCTGGAAGGAGCGCCTGACCGGCGCGCTCGTGAGAGCCAAGCCGAACCCCGTCGAGAGCGCCGTCATCGAAACGGCCGTGAAGAGGGCGAAGAGCGCCAACGCGGCGACGGAGACCACGTGGTTCTGGATCGTGGAGAGGAGGAGAATGCCGACCCCAGCGCTCCCGCCCATGCCGTGGATGAGGCCGATTCCATACGCCTGAAGTGGCGAGCGCGCACGCGGAGTATCTGCGTGAGCGTGCGCGCTCTCCTCCGCGTGCGTGTGAACGTGGAGGTGGTGGCTTCCGTCGTGCTCGTGGAGGTGCGCGTGGAAGACGCCGCGTCGCCAGCGGATGAGGAGCCAAACGGCGAGCGCGACGATCACGAAGCCGATCGCCGTCTCGGCACCCTGCTGGACGCGCTCGGGCAGGTACGCGCGGTAGAGGACGATCGGCAGGCCGAAGACGAAGAGGGACGTGGCATGACCGAGCCCCCAGGCGCCGCCGAGCGTTGCCGCGCGCCGCGTCGTGCGCTCCTTCTTCGACGCGATCAGCGTCGTCACCGCGGCGAGGTGATCGGGGTCAGTCGCGTGGCGCAGGCCCAGGACGATCGCCACGCCGATCACGATAAGGAGCGTGGCTCCGTCCGAGAAGGTGGCGATGTGGTCGTCCAAGCCGAACATCGAGGCCCCTTTCTACGTCACCGAGGGAAGCGAGCGGACGGTCATGGCGATGCCGAGCCCGAGGATCACGAGCGCGCTCACGGCCGGCAGGAGTTTGACGATCCCGCCCTCGAGGTCGACCCGGCTGAAGGCCCGCTTCGCACTGACGGCGAGCAGGCCGATCGCCGTCATGGCGGCCGCGAGGCCGACGCTGAAGGACAGGATCAGGACGAGCCCGTAGCCGACGCGGTGGAGCGAGATGGCGGCGAGGAGGACGACGAGCGCGGTCGGGCAGGGGATGATCCCCCCCGAGATCCCCATGCCCACGAGCCCGCGCATGCCGCTCCCCGGCTCGGGGGCGTGCGAGTGCCCATGCTCGTGGTGGTGATCGCGGTCGTGCCCATGGGCGTGCGCAGCTCGGCGCGCGCGCGCGCGGGAGAACTCGCGCAGCCGCCAGCGCAGGACCGCCAGGCCGACGCTCACGACGAGGAGCGCCGAGACAAGGTTCAGCCACGGGTAGAGCCGCTCGGGAACGATGAACGCCGAGAGCGCGAGGGTGACGAGGCCGAGGGCGAAGACTCCGATCGTGTGGGTGACCGTGACGATCAGGCCCAGGTACAGGGCGTGGCGGGGCGTGCCGCGCGTGCCGATCAGGTAGGCGGCGACGATCGTCTTGCCGTGACCGGGGCTGAACGCGTGCGCTGCGCCCCAGAACACGGCCACGAGGATGGAGATGAGGACGAACCCGAGGCTGAGGTCCTTCTTCCCGATCAGCGCCGCGAAGCCGGTGTCGCTCCTCGAGGCGACGCGGACAGGAGCCCGGAGGTCCTTGCCCGCGAGAACGGCCGGCGGGACGCCGGCTTCCGCCCCGGGCGTGAACCGCGCCTGCGCCTCGGTGACGTCGAGCGGGCTCCTGAGCTGACTTTTCGGGTAGGCGAGAAGCTCGTCACTCGAGCTCTTCGAGGGGGCGGAGGAGGAGAGGACGCGCGAGCCGCGCTCGCCTTGGACGACGATCTCGCGCCAGCCGATCCGGTTCGGGAAGTTCGCGTCGGAGTACGCGAGCGCGATTGGCCCGCCGGCGACCTCGCCGCCCTCGTAGACGACCTCGAGCCGGGTCGTGTGCAGGCCGCCGACTCCTTCGGGAAAGGCGATGGCGTGCCGGAGAGCCACGAGCGGCCTGCGCTCCCCGCCGACGGTGAGGGTGAGGCCGCGGGAGAGCTCGGCCGCGAGGCTCTTCGCGTAACCCTCGGGACCCAGGCGGCCGACGTCGTCCTGCGCCTGGAAGGTCGGGATCTCGGCGAGGTCGAGGACGTAGAGGACGTAGACGTGATCGCCGGAGAGCTCGATCCGCGAGTAGCGGTTCGTCGTGAAGTTCCCTAGCGGGTGGGCCGCCGCGGCAGCGGGAGCCAGAAGGGCGGCGACGGCTACGAGGAGGGCGATGAACTTCTTCACTTGGCGAGAGCCTCCCTGGCCACTGGAACGTAGAGGAGCGAGAAATGCGGGTTCGTGTCGAGCGCCCGCTGGAGGAAGGCGCGGGCGGCGTTCGGCTGGCCGAGGCACTGCTCGATCATCCCGCGATGGAAGAACTTCAGGGCGTCCCTCGTCCCGAGCCGGAGCGCGAGCTGCGAGTGGGCGAGCGCCTCCGGGCAGCGGCCGTTCTTGTAGTAGGCCCAGGCGAGGACGTCCTCGGCGTCGATCGACTTCCGGTCCCGGTAGGCGCGCTCCACGCGTGCGAGCGCGGCCGCGACGTTGCGGTCGTGGTCGAGGTCGAAGAGGGCCGTCTCGAACTCCGTGCGGACGCCGTTCGCCTCGAGGACCCGCTGGATGACGTCGACGAGGGCGTACGACTTCCGGGCCTCGGCCGTGCGGCCGGCAACGGTGAGCGTGTCGCCTAGACCGATCGCGAACTCCGGGAGCGGCATCGTGTCCACGACGCTTCGGTAAAGGGCGATCGCGCGGTCGTACTGCCCCGCCGCGGCCTCTGCCTTGGCAAGCGCCCCTTCCGCGTAGATGTAATGAGGGAAGCGCTGGAGCGCAAGCTCGTAGTCGCGTTGCGCCTCGTCGAGCTTCCCTCTGTTGAAGTAGAGGTTTCCGAGATGGACGAGCGTCCACGCAGCGTTCTCGGCGCTTGCCGAGCCGGCGTCGACCGCGAGCTTCATCGCCGCGACAGCTCTCTTGGGGCGGCCGAGGAGCTCGCGCGCATACGAGATCCGGGCGTACGAGGCGATGCTCGGCTTCAGAGAGACCATGTGGTCGAAGGCGTCGAAGGCCTGCTCGTATCGGCCGAGCTCGACGAGAGCGTCGCCGAGGATGCCGTAGGGCGCCGCGGCATCGGGGCTGGCGCTCTCCGCATGCTCGGCGAGAACAAGCGCGTTCTTGAAGCGGTGGCGCGAGGCCGCGAGCGACGCGAGGCCGGTCTCGGCGAGGTACCTGTCGGCGCCCGCGGTGAGGGCCCGGTCGAGCGCCTTCTCCGCGAGAGGGTAGAAGCTGGGGTCGCCGGTCTCGCGGGCCCTCTGCTCGTAGGCGAGGCCGAGGAGCGCGAGCGACTCGCCGTCCTTCGGGCTTGCAGACACCGTCGCCTCGAGCTTCTTCACGAGGCTCGTCGTGTCGCCCGGCGAGAAGCCCGCGAGGATCTGGGCGGACGGTTCCGCGGCCCGCTCCTGGATGGTGGGCGCCGGGGCGGAGGGGCCTGACCCGTCGGCGAGGATGCCGCCCAGGAGCCCCGCGACCGCCACGACTGCCGCCGCCGCAACTCCGACTGCCGTCTTCTTCGTTCGCGTCATCTCCCTCTCCGTCCGAGACCCGTTCGCCGGGGGCCCACGCCGCAAAGCGGGCCCCCGGCGAACTCCTGTCGCTACGGGGTGACCGGCTGCTTGGCCCCGTGCGTGTTGGCGAGACCTTCCCACGGGAGCGCGACATAGGGGAACGACGTTCCGTACGGGAGGTCGTTCGCGTTGACGCCGTCTCCGAGCGGGAGGACGTTGGCGGGCGTGTAGAGCGCTCCGCCGAGTGCGACCAGTGCGATGTCGATGACGTCGTCCTGGAGCCGGCGGCCGTTCGGCCAGCCGGCGACGTCGCCGCCGAGCGGGCCCAGCCGGTTCGGCGAGGCCGCGGGCGGCGTCGCGAGGTTGAGCCGCAGCTCGTCCGCGTGCGTGGAGCCGAGCGTGTTGCCGAGGACCGGCAGGCCCGTGTGGAACGCCGCCACGAGGTCGGCACGGCCCTTCTCGGGGATGTTGAGCGTCAAGCCGAGGCCCTTGTACAGCGAGTTGATGACCGCGGCGAGAGTCGGGGTCTCGAGGTACTTGTCGTACTGCGAGTCCTGATCCGGCGTCGTGGCGTTCCACTTGTCCTTCATCCCGGTCGGGACGAGGAGCTCGTTCAGGAGCGGGTTCCCAAGGCGGTCGACCTGCACCCACTGGTCGGAGGCCGCCGTTCCGCGGACAGTCGTGCTGGGCCGGTAGACGGCCGCCCAGGCGCCGACGACGTCCGTCGAGCCCTTGACCGCCGAGATCGGCAGCTGGACGGCGATCGTGTGGACGTTGAAGCCGGCAAACGAGTCGACTCCCCCGCCCTTGTTGCCCGTGCCGTTCCGGATCGTGACCGCGTCGAACGCGGCGCCGATGTCACCGAAGAACGGGTCGTCCGCGGGGCCGGCGTAGACGAGCCCGCCGCCCTTGAGGCCCTTGATGGTGACATCGCGGATCGTCTGGTACGACGCGCCGCCCGCGAAGTCGGTGCGCGTGCGCGGGCCGATGTTGTTCGCGGCGACAGGGAGGCTCTTGCCGATCCTCGAGGCCTTGCCGTTGACGACGCGCCAGACGGTGTAGCTCTGGCACTTACCGGCGATACAGCCGAGCGGCAGCGCGTCCGAGAGAGACGCCTTGCCCGTCTTGAACCTGAACTCGTAGCTCACGTCCGGCTTGCCGTCACCCGTGTTGTCGAAGTGGATGACGTACTTCGCCGAGTCCGAGAACGAGTACCAGTTCGGGCCCGCAGAGGGCTCCTCGAACGGGTTTACGTTCATGATCGCCGTCACCGTGTCCGGCCGGTCCGGGCTTCTGAAGAGGTAGAAGTCCGTAATGTCGGCGGTCGGATCCTGCGAGATGAGCGGCGCCTCGCGATGGCTCGCGGCCTGGCCCCTGTCCGGGCTCGGGCCGCGTGTGAGCGCGAGGGCCGTGGCTGCTGCAAGGAGCAGCGCGATCACCACGATCTTCCTCATTCCACTCTCCTCCGGTCTGGAAATTACGGCACGTATTCGCTCGTCCGGGTGATTCGGTTCGGCGAACCGGCCGGGCGGATCGCGCGAATGCAGTGCGATGACCCTGCTAGCGTGCAGCGTGGGCCGCGACGCGCGGCCGCGAAAGCCGATGGCCCGCGATCTCGCACACCTGTCGGACGAAGCGCTCGTCGCGCTCGTGGCTCGCTCCGACGAGGCGGCTCTCGCCGAGCTCTACGACCGCTTCGGACGCGTCGCCTACGGGCTCGCGTTACGGATCGTGCGCGACCCCGCGCTTGCCGAGGACGTCGTCCAGGAAGCCTTCCTCTCCGTCTGGCGCTCGGCCGGCCGGTTCGTCGCCGAGCGTGCGAAGGCGAGCACTTGGCTGCTCACGCTCGTGCACCGGCGGGCCGTCGACCTCGTCCGCAAGGAGGAGCCCCGGCGCGGCGAGCCGCTCGAGACGGCACCGCAGGCGACCGGCGACGCGACAGACGACGAGGCGTGGCTTCGCCTGCGGCGCGCTCAGGTACAGGAGGCGCTCCGGCGCCTGCCCGACCAGCAACGGGAGGCGCTGGAGCTCGCATACTACGGAGGCTTCACGCAGTCCGAGCTGGCCGATCGCCTCGGCCAGCCCCTCGGCACGATCAAGAGCAGGATGTTCTCCGGGCTCGCGCGCCTGCGCGAGATCCTCACCGAGATGGAAGAGCCGTGGACCACGAGACCGTCAGAGAGCTGACCGCCGCCTTCGCGCTCGACGCCCTCGACACGAACGAGGAGCGGGAGTTCGAGGACCACCTCGCGCACTGCGAGCAGTGCCGCGAGGAGGTGGCCGTCTTCCAGGAGGTTGCCGCACTCCTCGCCTATGACGTCGAGACGCCGACTCCGGCGCCCACGCTGCGCGAGCGCATGCTCGAGCAAGCCCGAAGCGAGCGGCCAAACGTCGTCCCGCTGCGCCGCCGCTGGGCCGTCCCGGCCGCTGCGACCCTTGCAGCGGTCGCTGCGTGCGCGGCGATCGGGCTCGGAATCTGGGCCGCCTCGCTCTCGTCGAGGCTCGACCGCGAGCGGACGGCGAGCGCTCAGCAGGCCAAGGTCATCCCGATCTCCGGGGCGGAGGGCTCCCTCCTTGTCCTGCCCTCGGGTCAGGCGACCCTCGTCGTCTCGATGCTCGGTCGCGCGCCCGACGGGAAGACGTACGAGGCCTGGGTGATCGAGGGCGGCAAGCCGAAGCCGGCGGGCACCTTCCCCGGCGGGGAGGGCCCGGTGGCCGTGGCGCTGACCCGCCCCGTGGCGGCCGGCGCCGTCGTGGCCGTGACGCTCGAGCCCGGGCCGATGGCTCAGCCGACCGGCAAGCCGCTCTTCAGCGCGACCGTGTAGGTAGGAAGAGCGACTGGCCGGGGCGCGGTAGAATCCCGCCCTTCGTGCTCTTCCGAACACGCAAGACTGCGCCGAGACGCCCGCGGCACAGGATCCGCAAGCTCCGCCTCCTCGCGCTTCTTGCCGCGCTCGGGCTCGCCTCGCTCGTCTCGTTCACGTTCGGGCTCGTGCGCGCGATCGGGAGTGACATCCCGGCGCTCGAGCCCGGGTCGCCCGCCGAGCGCGTGCCGCAGAACGGCTACATCTATGCCTCTGACGGCAAGACGATCCTTGCAGTCCTGCGCGGCCCCGAGAGCCGCGTCGTCGTCAAATCCGACCAGATCGCCCCGGTTATGAAGCAGGCGATCGTCGCCGTCGAGGACAAGCGCTTCTGGGAGCACCGCGGCGTCGACATCCGCGGCATCGCGCGCGCCGTCTGGGCCGACATACGGCGCGAGAAGATCGTCCAGGGCGGCTCGACGATCACGCAGCAGTTCGTGAAGAACACGTACGTAAAGAGCGAGCGCACGATCAGCCGCAAGCTCAAGGAGGCGGCGCTCGCCTGGCAGCTCGAGCGCCAGTGGTCGAAGGACCGGATCCTCACCGCCTATCTGAACACGATCTACTTCGGGAACGGCGCCTACGGGATCCAGATGGCCTCACGCGTCTACTTCGGAAAGAACGCGCGCGAGGTGACGCTTCCCGAGGCGGCGCTCCTCGCCGGCATCCCGGCTAACCCATCCGCCTATGACCCCGTCGCGAACCCCCGGGCCGCGAGGAGCCGGCGAGCCACGGTGCTCGGCCTCATGCTCCAGCAGGAGCTGATCACGCGCGGCGACTTCCTCCGCGCGCTGCGAGCGCCGATGCCCAGGCGCCAGGACGTGCGCCTCCCGGGCACGCGCGGGCCTGCGCAGTACTTCGTCGAGTACGTGAAGCAGCAACTCATTCCGTACTACGGCTCGGGCAAGGTCTTCGGCGGGGGCCTCAAGGTCTACACGTCGATCGACCTCGACGTGCAGCAACTCGCGAAAGAGGCGATCGCGAAGTGGCTGACGGATACGAACGGCCCCTCGGCCGCGCTCGTCGCCATCGACCCGCGCGACGGGCGCATTCTCGCAATGGTCGGCGGCTCGAGCTTCTCGAAGAGCCAGTTCAACCTCGCCGTCCAGGGCGAGCGGCAGGCGGGCTCGGCCTTCAAGCCTTTCGTCCTCGCGGCCGCCCTCGCCGAGGGGGTCTCGCCGCAGACCGTCTTCGTCTCGAAGCCGACCGTGATCAACCTCGGCGACAAGCTCTGGTCGGTCTCGAACTACGAGGGCTCCTACCTCGGCCCGATCGACCTCCAGCAGGCGACGATCCACTCGGATAACTCCGTGTACGCGCAGCTCACGGAGCTCGTCGGGCCGAAGAACATCTCTCGCATAGCTCACGCCCTCGGCGTCACGAGCCCGCTCGACGACTTCTTCGCCATCGGCCTGGGCGTCAACGCGGTCAACCCGCTCGAGATGGCGCGGGCGTTCTCCGCCTTCGCGGACGGCGGTGCCAGGGTCGACACGGCCCTGTTCGGCAACGCACCGCGCGCAGTGCTCCAGGTCGTCGACGGCAAGCGGATCGACATGAACGAACCGAGGCGGCGGCCGATCCTCGACCCGAACAAGGACGCGATCCTGACCTCGATTCTCCAGCAGGTCGTCTCGGAGGGCACGGGCAGGCGCGCCCAACTCGACGACCGGCCGGCGGCCGGCAAGACCGGCACGACGGAGAACTACGGCGACGCCTGGTTCGTCGGGTTCACGCCGCAGCTCGTCACGGCGGTGTGGGTCGGGTACCCGAACGGGCTCAAGCCGATGGAGACGGAGTTCAACGGCGACCCGGTCGCCGGCGGCACGCTTCCGGCGCTGATCTGGAAGACGTTCATGCAGGCGGCGCTCCGGAAGCTCGATGACCCCCCGGAAGCCTTCCCGGCGCCCTCGTACCCTTCCGCCGTTCCGCTCCCGGTCGTCTTCCGCGACGGCGGCTGGGCGCGCGACAACGGCCTGTGCCGCGACGCCCGCGTCGTCGTCTACTTCAGCGGCTTCAGCCCGAAGAAGGAGGCGGACTGCAAGCCGAACGAAGTCGACGTCCCGAAGGTCGTCGGCGCGACCCTCGCCGACGCGGAGGCGCGCCTCGCGAGCATGCCGCTGACGCCCGAGGTGATCACGCGCCCGGCGAAGCCTGGGGAGCGGCTCGGCGTCGTCGTCGCCCAGTTCCCCTCCGGCGGGACGCTGTCTTCCTGGGATAAGGTCAGGCTCGTCGTCCCCAAGGCGCTCCACGGGACGATCCCGGACGTCGTCGGCCTTCGCCTCAGCGTCGCTCGCGCCAAGCTCGACCGGCGGAAGCTCGTCGGCGTCGTCGACGCCTTCGGCCAAGGTGACCCCGGCATCGTCCTCGCGCAGTACCCGAGGCCGGGGTTCGCAGCCGCGCCGAACTTCACGGTGAAGCTCATCGTAGGCCGCAAGTAGACCGGGGAAAGTGCTGACGCACTTTCCCCGGAGGTCTGTCTAGTCACTTCGCTCCGCTCGTGCGTACGCTGTGCCACCGATCCGACGGCTGAGGAACTTCGATCCGGCGAGGACGTGGCGCCACGGGAGATCGGCGGCGCGCGCGATTCCCACGCGCGGACAGGTTACGACCTCGGCCTCCTCGGCGCGCGGGAGAAGCTCGAAGGGCGGCTTGTCGAGTGGGCGGCCGTCTTGCTCGCGCGTGACTTCGAGCGCCTCGCAGAGGCGGCCCGGGCCCGAGCAGAGGAGGCGCGGCTCGTCCAGGCCGCGCCTGGCCCGCATGACGGCGAGCCCGCGCATGGGCTCGAGCGCGCGCACGAGGACCGCAGCGGCGGTGCCTTCCGGCTCGCAGACGAAGTTGAGGCACCAGTGGACGCCGTAGGAGCGGTAGACGTAGGCGCAGCCCGGGGGCCCGAACATCGAGCGGTTCCGCTCCGTCAGGCCCGCATAGCCGTGGCTCGCGGGGTCTTCGTGGTCGTAGGCCTCGACCTCGACGATCCGCCCGCCGACTCCGCCCACGAGAAGCGTGCAGCCGAGAAGCTCCGGAGCGACCTCGTGCACGCTGCGAGCGAAGAACTCCCGCAGGAGATGATCGGGTCCTCGCGAGCGAAGCGAGGCGACTAGAGCCCTTCGTGAGAGATGCGCAGCATCTCTCACGACGAGTCGAAGAGCGATTCCGGCTCGGGCGGCTTTGCCGTCGCTTCGAGCAGGCCGCGCGCACGGCGGCCGAGCTCGTCGAGGTCGACGCCGGCCTCCGTCTTGATCGAGCGGCGGAGCAGCGGTCCCACCTTCTCCGCGTCGGCGGCGACCCGCTCGGCAAGGGCGAGGGCGTCGTCGAGGATCGACGGCGCGAAAGCGTCGCGCTGGCCCATGTCGGCGAGGATCGTCCGTTCGGTGCGGGAGGCCACGAGCGCCTCCGCGATCCCCTCGACCCAGACTTTCGTCCGCCTGCCGCCGCCCCGGTCTTCGCCGGTGAGCGGCTCGAGCGCGTAGATCCTGTCGGCCCGGGCGTACTTCCCGAACCCGAGGAAGACCATCTTCGACTGCCCGTCCGTCACGCGCGGATTATCGCAACGTCGTCGCCGTTACGCGGGAGCGGACTCCGTGGCCTCCTCGAGCGCCGCAACTCCGAGCTCCTCACGCCTCAGGTAGAGCAGCGTCGCGACCACTGCGGCGACCGCGAACCCGACCCCGACCCAGAAGGCGAGGCGGAAGCCGTCGGTGAGGGCGGTCGGCTGATCGACGCCCCGCGCGAGCAGGTGGCCGGTGCGGGTCGTGGACGCGGTGGTGAGAATGGCGAGCCCGAGCGCGCCGCCGATCTGCTGGCTCGTGTTGATGAGGCCGGACGCGAGCCCGGCGTCCCGCCCGGTCACGCCGGCGAGCGCGGCTATCGACACCGGGACGAAGGCGAACCCGAGGCCGACACCGATGAGGATGAAGCCCGGAAGCAGGTCATTGACGTAGGAGCCGTGCACGGAGACCTGCGAGAAGTAGGCGAGGCCGGCGCCCAGGAGCACCATCCCGATCATGAGAATCGGCTTCACGCCCGCCTTCGTCACGAGCGCCTGCGAGACGCCCGAGGCGACGACGGCGGTCAGCGCGACCGCCAGGTAGCCGACGCCGGTCTTCAGCGCCGAGAAGCCGAGCACCTGCTGCATGTAGAGCGACAGGAGGAAGAACATCCCGAAGACCATCGTCCCGAGGATGAGCCCGATCAGGTTGGCGCCCGCGGGCGTTCGCCGCCGGAAGAAGCCGAGCGGGACGAGCGGCGAGCGGGAGCGCAGCTCGATCGCGAGGAAGGCCGCCATGAGGACGGCCGAGCCGAGGAGGACGCCGATCGTCCGCCCGGAGCCCCAGCCGACGTTCGGGGACTGCGTCAGGCCGTAGACGAGGAGCATGAGGCTCGCGGTCACGGCGACCGCGCCAGCCGCGTCGAAGTGCCGCTCGAGGCCTTCCGCGTGGCTCTCGCGCACGAGCCGGGGCACGAAGAAGAGCGCGCCGACGCCGATCGGAACGTTGACGAAGAAGATCCAGTCCCAGCCCGCGTACTCGGTTAGAACGCCGCCCATGAGGACGCCGATGGCCGCGCCCGAGCCCGCGATCGCGCCGAGGATCCCGAGCGCCTTGTTCCGCTCCGAGCCCTCCTCGAACGTCACCGAGACGATCGAGAAGACCGACGGCGAGAGGATCGCGCCCGCGGCGCCCTGGAGAGCCCGTGCCGCGATCAGCATCCCGGAGGAGGTCGAGAGCCCGCACAGGAGCGAGAAGGCCGCAAAGAGAGCCAGGCCGACCATGAAGAGCCGCCGCCGTCCGAGGAGGTCGCCGAACCGGCCGCCGAGGAGGAGGAAGCCGCCGAACGTGAGCGCGTAGCCGCTGATCACCCATTGGAGGTTCTCGGGAGCGAACCCGAGGTCCTTCTGGATCGACGGCAGCGCGACGTTCACGATCGAGACGTCGAGCACGACCATGAGGTAGGCGACGCCGAGAACGGCCAACGCCTTCCAGCGGCGGGGATCCGGGACTGTCGCTGCCATCGAGCCTCCTGGTCGTTCGAACGGATTGCGGCCTACAACGGGCTTCGCGCGGCAGCTATTCCTTGTTTCCCCCGTGAGCCCTCTTCTTCTCGCCCGATCGCCCGGCGGAGCGCGTCCACGACTCGCTTCTGGTCCTCCGCCTCGAGCTGGGGGAAGAACGGGAGCGCGAGCGTGCGCCGGCTCATGTCCTCGGCGACGGGAAGCATCCCCTCCCGGTAGCCGAAGCGCTCGCGCATGTACGGCTGGAGGTGAATCGACGGCAGGTAGCGGCTGGTGGCGATCCCATCGCCGGCGAGAGCCTCGATCACACGCTCGCGGTCGATGCCCGCAGCGAGCGTGACGGGGTAGACGAACCAGGAGCGTCTGTGGTCCTCGTCGTCGGCGAGCGGCGGGTCGACTCCGCCCACGGGGGCCAGGAGCTTCGCGTACCGCGCGGCGACTGCGGCACGGAGGGCGAGCAGCCGGTCGAGCTTCTCGAGCTGGGCGACGCCGAGCGCGGCGGCGAGGTCGGAGAGGCGGTAGTTGTAGCCGAAGCGCGCGTGCTCGAGCCAGCCGCCCGAGTCGGCCCGGCCCTGGTTCGAGAGGCTCTTGAGCAGGCGCCACTCCTCCTCCGAACCCGTGACGACCATCCCTCCCTCTCCGGTCGTCATCTGCTTGTTCGGGTAGAAAGCGAAGACCGCCGGATGTCCGTGGGAGCCGAGCCGGCGGCCCTTGTACTCGGCGCCGAGCGCCTCGCAGGCGTCCTCGACGAGCGCGAGCCCGTGCCGGTCGCACAGCTCCTGCAGGGGATCGAGCTCGCACGGGTAGCCGAAGATGTCGACTGCGACGATCGCCCTCGTCCGCTCGGTGATCGCCGCCTCGACGGCGGCCGCGTCGAGGTTGAGCGTGCGCGGGTCCACGTCCGCAAACACCGGGGTCGCGCCTTCGTAGAGGACGCAGTTCGCGGAGGCGACGAAGGAGAAGGGCGACGTGATCGCCTCGTCACCAGGCGCGAGGCCGGCCAGGCGGACGCAGAGGTGCAGTCCCGCGGTCCCGCTCGAGACCGCGGCCGCATGGCGGGCGCCGACCCGCTCCGCGAACGCCTCCTCGAAGCGGGTCACCACGGGCCCGAGCGAGAGGCGCCCCGAGCGTAGCACCTCGAGCACGAGCTCCTCCTCGCGCTCGTCGAGATACGGCTTCGAGAGCGGGATCGGGCGCGTGCCGGCGCTCACGGGCCGGCGACGGCCGCCCGAGTCCGTTCCGGCCAGCGGCCTTCCCCGTTCCCTGGCGTTCGCAAGGCGAGCCACGCTAGGACACAGGGAGCGCCCATGCCAAATGAGCATGGGCGCGACTGAGGACGTCGCATGGCGAAGTCCTTGCGGGGGTCAGGGGACATGGCGGAGGCCGCCGGTCGGGACGGAATACTCCAACCAGTGCCCCCAACGCTCGTCGCGGCCGCTCACCGTCGCGAGGTACGTCCGCTGCATCTCCTTCGTGATCGGGCCCGGGTCGCCGATCTCGACGTCGTCGACGGAACGGATCGGCGTCACCTCGGCGGCCGTGCCGGTCATGAAGAGCTCGTCGGCGACGTAGAGGTCGGTGCGGATGAGCGGCTTCATGACGACGGTGTAGCCGAGGTCCTGGGCAATCTGGACGACCGAGTCGCGCGTGATCCCGGGGAGGATCGAGGCCGCAAGGTCGGGCGTGTAGATGACGCCGTTCTTGACGACGAAGATGTTCTCGCCCGAGCCGTCGGCGACGTAGCCGTCCTCGGTGAGGAGGATGGCCTCGTCGTAGCCTGCGCGGTTCGCCTCCATGACGGCGAGCATCGAGTTGACGTACACGCCGGTCGCCTTGGCCGCGTGCGGGATCGTGTTCGCACTCACCCGGCGCCACGTCGAGACCTTCGTGCGGATGCCGTGGTCGAGCGCGTCGGCGCCGAGGTACGTCCCCCACGGCCAGCTCATGATCGAGACGTAGACAGGGTTCTGCCGGGGCGGCACGCCGAGCGTCCCGTAGCCGTAGAAGGCGATCGGCCGCACGTAGCAAGCGGGGAGCCCGTTGGCTGCGACGAGCTCGTGCGTCGCCTGGACGAGCTCCTCGACCGTGTACGGGAGGGTCATGTAGATGAGCCTGGCCGAGGTCTCGAGCCGCTTCATGTGGTCGGTGAGGCGGAAGACCGCCGGGCCGCGCTCGGTCTCGTAGGCGCGGATGCCCTCGAACACACCCGAGCCGTAGTGGAGCCCGTGGCAACCGACGTGGATCTTCGCGTCGTGCCAGTCGACGAGCTCGCCGTTGAGCCAGATCTTCTCGGTTTCGTCCATTGCCGTAGGTTAGCCGCTCAGTCGAGAGAGGCAGACAGGTTGATTTCGACGTTGCCCCGTACCGCATTCGAGACGGGACAGCTCTGCTCCCCCTCCTTCGCGAGCCCGGGGAACTCCTCCGCGCTCACGCCCGTGACCGACCCCTTGACGTCGAGGGCGACCTGCGTGATCCCCGTGCCCGGCACGAACGTGTAGCTCGCCGACACGCGCAGACGCTCGGGTGGGGTGCCGCGGCCCGTGAGGAGGTGCGAGAAGGCCATCGCGTAGCAGACGGCGTGCGCGGCGGCCATCAGCTCCTCCGGGCTCGTCCTTCCGTCCGGCTCTTCGGCCCGGGAGGCCCAGGTGACGGGAAAGTCCCCGAACATGCCGCTCGTGACCATGCGGGCGGTGCCCTTGCCCTCGACGAGGCTACCCTCCCAGACCGCCTCTGCCGTTCGCGTCGCAGCCATTCGCGCTCCCTTCCGTCGCCTACGCGCGCACGTTACCGCTTTCCTCCACGACGTCGGCCGAGCGCGCGCGTGCGAGCCGGACGAGGTCGGAGGGCGTGAGCGCGGCCATGTGGCGGTCCGAGCCCGCGCCGACCCAGACGACCTCGTGCGCAAGCAGCAGCGGGTCGATGAGGACAGCCTCGACCTTCGGAAGCGGGAACGGTGCGACGCCGCCGGCCTCGAACCCAGTCTCCTCGAGAACGCGTTGCGGCGGCGCGACGACCGTCCGCCCGCAGCCGAGAGCTCGGCCGACCTTCGCGCGATCGGCGCGCCGGTCGCCGGGGACCATCACGAGCACCGGCCGGCCGTCGCAGAGGAAGACGAGCGACTTCACGATCTGCCCCAGCGTGCACCCGGCGGCGTCGGCGGCGTCCTCGGCCGTCGGCGTGCCGGCGAAGAACTCCTCGAGCCGTGCCTCGACCTTGGCCTCGAGCAGGAAGCGGGCCACCCGTGCGACCGGCTCCGGGAGATCATTCACTCGGGCAGCGTGATCAGCCGGACCTCGACGAAGCCGGGCTCGCTTCGGAGGCGGCCGAGAAGCTCGGCCGGCGGCGGGCTGTCGACAGTGAGCACCATGAGGGCGCGGCCGCCGCGGCGGTTGCGAGAGACGGCCATGTTGGCGATGTTCACGCCGGCCGAGCCGAGGAGCGTCCCGACGTGCCCGATCATGCCAGGGCGGTCGTCGTTGACGACAAAGAGCATGAGACCGTCGAGCTCGAGCTCGATCTCGTATCCGAGCGCGCGCACAAGCCGCGGCCGGTGCTCCGAGCCGATGATCGTGCCCGCGACGACCCGCGCCTCCCTCCCCTGCAGGGCCCGCACCTCGACGAGGCTCGTGAAGTCGGGCGAGGACGCGCGGCGCTCCTCCGAGACCTCGATGCCGCGCTCTCGTGCAACGATCGGGGCGTTGACGTAGTTCACCGGGTAGTCGACGCGGCCCTGGAGCGCTCCGTTGAGCGCGGCGACCGTGAGCAGGCGCGTATCGCGCTCGGCGAGGTCGCCGAGATAGACGAGCTCGAGGCGGGAGGGATGGCCGCCGGCGAGGTCGACGGCGAGCGCCCCGAGCTTGCCGGCGAGCGGCAGGAATGGGCCGAGCGCCTTCGCGTCCTCGGGGGCGACGGCGGGGACGTTGACGGCGTTCGTGACGACCCCTCCCTCGAGCGCCGCCGCCACTTGTTCGGCAACGATCACGCCCGCACGGTCTTGAGCCTCTTTGGAGGACGCGCCGAGGTGAGGCGTGACGACGACGTTGTCGAGCTCGAGGAGCGGCCCCGCGTAGGGCTCCACACTGAAGACGTCGAGCGCGGCGCCCGCGACTTTTCCCGAGCGCAGCGCGTCGAGGAGCGCGTCCTCGTCCACGAGCTCGCCGCGGGCGCAGTTGACGAGGCGGACGCCGTTCTTCGCACGGGCGAGCTCGGCACGCCCGACCAAGCCACGGGTCTCGGGGGTGAGCGTCAGATGCAGCGAGATGAAGTCAGCCTCACGGAGAACGTCGTCGAGGGTGTCGGCCCTCCCGACAGCGAGCTCGCGGAACCGGTCAGGCGTCACATAGGGGTCGCAGGCGAGAACGCGCATCTCGAGGCCGTGCGCGAGGCGCGCGACCTGCTGGCCGATGCGGCCGAAGCCGACGAGACCCAGAACTTTCCCGGCCACCTCGATGCGGGCGAAGCGGGAGCGCTCCCAGCGCCCCGCCTTCAGCGAGGCGTGCGCCTGCGGGATCTGGCCCGCGAGGGCAAGCAGGAGAGCGATCGTGTGCTCCGCCGCGGAGACGACCGTGGACTGCGGCGCGTTCGCAACGAGGATGCCGCGGCGGGAGGCCGCGGCAAGGTCAACGTTGTCGACGCCGACGCCGGCGCGGCCGATCACCTTCAGTCGGCCGGCCCGCTCGATGAGGTCCGCGGTCAGCTTGGTGGCCGAGCGGATGATGATGGCGTCGTAGTCGCCGATGCGCTCGGCGAGGTCGCTGTCCGGGTCGACGTCGACATCGAAGCGGCCGCGCAGGAACTCGATGCCCGCGTCGCCGATCCGCTCGCGTACGAGCACCCTGGGGCGAGCGAGCTCGGGGCCGGTCACGGCTCCAGTCCCCCTCCCTGGGAGGGGGGACCCGCGATCCCCAGTTCCAACCCTAGCCGGAAAAGATGCGCCAAACGGTTACGAACCGTGCCGACTTCGTCGCCAGAGCGCGTCAATTTCGAGCCCTTCTCACGCGGGCACACGCTCGCCGTAAGCCTCGAGCGCCGCGCTCGCGACGACGCCACGCTCCACGTCGGTGCCTGCCTGGGCGAGCGCCAGCTCGAGCGCCTCGAGCGCGGCGACGACGTCGGCGACACCGATATAGCCGATGTGACCGACGCGGACGATCTTCCCGGCGAGCTCGCCCTGCCCCCCGGCGACCGTGACGCCGGAGCGGTCGAGCATCGACCTGACGATCTCCCGCCCGTCGATCCCGGAGGGCACGCGAACCGCGGTCACGACGGCAGAACGATCGTCGTCGGGCGAGAAGAGCGGGAGCCCCATCGCCTTCACTCCTGCGCGAGCCGCGCGGCCCAGCCGCACGTGACGGTCGAAGACCGCCTCGAGGCCCTCGCCGAGGAGCATCTCGAGCGCAGCGTCGAGGCCGAGGACGAGCGACACCGCGGGGGTCGAGCCGAAGCCCGCGACCCGTGTCCAGTCGAGCGAGTAGCGCGGGAGCGAGGCCGACGGCGCGATCGACCAGGCGGCCGGCGACACGGATGAGAGAGCGAGGCCCGGCGGCGTCATGAGCGCCTTCTGCGAGCCGGAGACGACGACATCGAACCCCCATGAGTCGGCCTCGAGCGGCACCGCCCCGAGGCTCGAGATCGCGTCGACGCAGACCAGCGCGCCGGAGTCCTCGAGCCGCTCCGCGATCGTCCTGACGTCGCTCACGACACCGGTCGAGGTCTCGGAGTGCGTCACGTAGACGGCGCGGGCGCCGCCCGCCTCCCGGAGGCGCCCGGCGATCTCGTCGGCCGAGGGCGACTCGCCCCAGGCGTACCGCAGGTGAACCACGTCGAGCCCGTAAGCCCGGGCGATCTCCGCCCAGCGCTCGCCGAAGTGGCCGGCGGACGCGACGAGGACACGGTCGCCCGGCGAGCAGACGTTGACGACGGCCGCCTCCATCGCGCTCGTCCCCGAAGCCGTCATGAGGATCACCTCGCCCGCCGTGCGGAAGACCGCCTTCAGACGTCCGCGAACACGCTCGGCGACGGCCTCGAAGTCGGGGCCGCGGTGATGAAGCATCGGCTGCGCCATGGCCGCCGTCACCTCGGGCGGCACCGG
Source organism: Gaiellaceae bacterium (assembly GCA_041487575.1). Lineage (GTDB taxonomy): Bacteria > Actinomycetota > Thermoleophilia > Gaiellales > Gaiellaceae > JBGPNP01. Next base: position 19,351 of record JBGPNP010000007.1, read on the forward strand.
CGTCGGGCCGGGCGTCACGAGATACCGCTTCTCGGGCATCGAGGCCGACGATAGCGGAGCCCGTAAGCTCCCCGCCGTGGAGGCTCTCCTCTCCTTCGCTGCGGCGCTCCTCGCTCTCCGGCTCGCCGGCGACCTGGCGGCGCGCTACCGCGCCCGGCGGACACCCGCGCTCGCGGTCTGGGCGGCCGCCATTCTCGCCTACGGCCTCGCCGCCGCCGCCCTCGCATGGGGCGCGGCCGCAGGCTGGGACGGGCGCGCCTTCCGCGTCTACTACCTGTTCGGCGGGCTGCTCACGGCGCCGCTCCTTGGCGCCGGCTCGCTTCTCCTCGCCGGCCGCCGGCGGGCGCTGCACGCCGCACTCGCCTACGCGGGCCTCGCGGTCGGAGTCGCGATTGCTGCTCCCCTGACCTCGCACGTGAGCGGAAGCTCCATCCCGAAGGCGCAGGAGCACCTCGACTTCGTCCCCGCCCGCCTCGTCGCCGTGCTCGGGAACTCGGCCGGAACGCTCGCCGTCGTCGCCGTCGCGCTCCTCACGTTCCGGCGGCGGCCGCTCGGCAACTCCCTCATCGTCGCCGGCGTCGCCGTCGCGGCGGCGGGGAGCGCGCTCGCCGGCCTCGGGGAGGCCGAGACGTCGGCTTTCATCGCTGCCGGCGCTGTGCTCCTGTACGGAGGTGTCGTCTTCGCGAGCGGCGAGCGGCCGGTTAGCCTCCGGACCCTGCGAGGCCCGCGAACGCGCCCAGGAGCTGGTTGAACGGCTGGAACTGGGCCGGCGCGTTGTAACTGACCTGCTTGCCGTAGTCGGACAGATCGACGGTCAGATCGATGCCGAGCGAGTCCACCCCGGCGAAGGTGCCGGTCGCTCCGAGCTTCGCGAGATCGTCGCCGGAGAGCGCGATGTGAAGCTCGAAGCGCCGCGGCAGCTTGTCGTCCTTCCCGACGAGCGTGACGATCTTCGTCGCGGTCGCCACGACCCGGAACTTGTCCAGGTCGGCGGCCGGGATCTCCTTGCCACCGAGCTGCTTGGCGAGGGCAGCGATCCCGTCGACGTTGAGCGTGCCCTCCCACTTGGTCGTGGCGACGCCGTCGGCTTTCGGCCCGTCCGAGACGGCACCCGTGAGGACGCCGTCGAAGTGATCGCGGACCTGCTTCAGCGCGGCCTGCGGGTCGGTGCCCGTGCTCTGCGCGCCCTTCGTCTGGGCGTCGGCGAGCCCGAAGCTCTTCGACCCGTACCACTGCCCGAGAAGGTTGAGGTAGGCCTCGTGCTCGCCGAGCAGAAGCTTGCCGGCGAAGCTCTGGCCCGAGAAGCCGACACTTCCATCGGCGGTGAAGGCCTTCGATGAGGCGTCACCCTCGAAATGAACCGTGATCGGACCCTTGGTGAAGACGGCAAGCTGCGGATTCGCGCTCTGCCCGCTCGTCTTGATGGTCACGCTGGCGTCGAGCGCGTAGTGGGCGCTCTTCACGCCCTGAACGGCCGTGAGCGCTCCGGAGAGAAGATCGGCGCCGCTGGAGCCGCCCGATGGTGCGGCAGGCTCGGCTCCGCTGCTCGCGCTCTTGTTCGAGGAGGAGCTGCCGCAGCCTGAGGCCGTGAGCACGACGGCGAGCAGAGTGAGGACGAGGGGCAAAGCGAAGCGGCGCACGGGCATTCTCCTCTCGGGCTGGACTGGTCGCGTCGATTTCTCCGTCGCGGGGTCGTTCCCCTTCAGCCTACCCGGGATCGGAAAGAGTTGAAGGTAAATCTTTGGATCAGTCGCGCATCGGCCCACCGTCGTGCCTGGCCGGAGCCCTCCTCGCTGCCGGGATCGTTGCGCTGGTCCCGGCCGCCAAACGTCGGGGAGGCCATTTCCGGAGCCGACTGGCCCCTCTTTGCGGATCTTTTCGGAGCCGGCCGGCCGCTCGCTAGACCCGCAGCTTCTCTCGCAGGAGCTCGTTCACGACCTTCGGGCTCGCCTTGCCCTCGGTCTCCTTCATGACCTGGCCGACGAGGTAGCCCAGGACCCCCTCCTTGCCGGCCCTGTACGCGGCGACCTGCTGCTCGTTGGCGGCGATGATCCTGTCGAGGATGGGGGCGAGCTCGGCCGCGTCGGTGATCGCCTGCTCCACGAGGTAGCTCGCAGCCGAGAAGCCGGGATCGCCGCTTGCGGCCAGGGCTTGCACGAGTGTTGCGCGCGGGATCAGTTTGCGGGCGGCGACGAGCTTCGCGAGCTCCAGCGGGTTCACGAGCTCCGGATCGACGCCCGCGCTGGCGAGCTGGTTCATGAGCAGGTTCGCCGCCGCCACGGGCTCGGCCCCGGCGCCGGCGACCCGCTCGTAGAGCCGGTCGCGCCCGCTCGTCACGAGACCCTCGGCGAGGTCGAAGCCGACGGTCGCCTCGAGCCGCCGGATGCGCGCGCCCGGGAGCTCCGGCAGCTCGAGCCGCAGCCGCTGGACGAGCCCGCGGTCCGGCTCGACCGGGACGAGGTCCGGGTCGGGGAAGTAGCGGTAGTCATGCGCCTCCTCCTTCGAGCGGAGCGGCGAGAGCTCGCCCGTCGCCGGGTCGAAATGAAGCGTCTCCTGCTGCACCTCCACGCCCGTCTCGTAGAGCGCGATCTGGCGCCCGACCTCCGCCTCGATCCCCTTCGCGACGAAGGTGAAGGAGTTCATGTTCTTGAGCTCGGTCTTCGTCCGGAAGCCGGCCTCGCCCTTCTTGCGGACGGAGACGTTGGCGTCGCAGCGCAGCGACCCCTTCTCCATCTCGGCGTCGGAGATGCCGAGCTCGACCACCGTCTGGCGCAGGAGCTGGAGGAAGCGCTTCGCCTCGTCGGCCGAGTGGATGTCGGGGCGCGAGACGATCTCGACGAGCGGCGTGCCGCCGCGGTTGAAGTCCACGAGCGAGTGCTTGGCGCCGGCGATGCGCCCGGCGGCGCCTCCGACGTGGACCGTCTTCGCGGCGTCCTCTTCGAGGTGGGCGCGCACGATGCCGATCTCGTGGTCGCCGGCCGGCCCGGGGACGACGAAGCGGCCGTCTACGCAGAGCGGCAGGTCGTACTGCGAGATCTGGTAGCCCTTCG
>JBGPNP010000008.1:0-22221 GCA_041487575.1 Gaiellaceae bacterium
CTTCGCCGCGAGTACGAGGCGCTGCTCGCGGGCCGGGCCGCCCCGGCCGCTCGGCCCATCCGAGGCAGGGCGCGGGAGGCCGTCCGGTGAGGCTCCTCGTCACCGGCGCGGGGGGCTTTCTCGGGCGCGCCGTCGTCGAGGCGGCCCTCGCCCGTGGGCACGAGACGTGGGCGCTCGTCCGGCGTCCGTCCGCCGAGCTCGCCGAGAGAGCGGCGGGTGTGATCGTCCGCGACGTCGTCTCTCTCACCGCCGACGACCTCCCGGACGGCCTCGACGCCGTCGTCCACCTGGCCGCGGAGACGGGCGGCGACCCGGAGCGGATGGCCGAGGTCGCCGTCGCCGGTACCCGGCGAGTGGCGGCGGCCACGTTCGCGCTCGGGATCCCGCGCTTCGTCCACGTGAGCTCACTGAGCGTCCACGGCGGGGACGCGGGACGCCCAACGCTCGACCCCCGCCCCGACCGCCGCGGCGGCTACGCCCGCGCGAAGATCCTGGCCGAGCTCGCGCTGCGCGACCTCTGCTCGACCGGCGGCGCTCCAATGACCGGGGTGACGATCGTGCGTCCGGGGCTCGTCTTCGGCGCCGGCATGACCGATCCGCTCGCCGGCACGGCCGTGAGGCTGCCGCTCGGCGTCGCGATCGGGCTCGGGCGGCCCGACCAGGGCGTCCCGTTCCTCGATCTGCGCGACCTGACATCGGGCCTCCTCGCGCTCGTCGAGTCGCCGCCTGTTCCGGGGCGCCTGCGGGCGTTCGACCTCCTCTCGGGAGAGCCGCCGCGCAAGCGCGATCTCCTCGAGCTCTACGCCCGCCTCACGGGAGATGCCGGGCGCGCGGTCTGGATCCCCGCCGCGGCGGCGACGGCCGCGGCCGTCGCCCTCGACGCGGTCGCGCTCGTCCGCGGCGGCCGCCCTCGGTTCGTGCACGCCGTCCGGCGCCTCTACCGGTTCGACCCCGCGCGCCTCCAGGCCGGGCAGCTCTGGCAGAAGCTGGACACACGCCCACGCGGAGAGCTCGTCTCCGCCGTGACCGCGACGCTCACCGCGCGGCGGAAGCCGGACGAGCTCGTCCCGGAGCCCGTCCACGCGCGCAGGCGCTGGCGCACGCTCGCCGACGGGCCGGCCGAGGACCGGAACGCCGGCCGGGTCCCGGTCGTGCTCATCGGCGCCGGGCGCATCGCGACCGAGATGCACGTGCCGGCGCTCAGGGGCCTTCCCCGCTATGGCGTCGAAGCCGTCGTCGACCCGGACCTGGCTCGGGCGCGCCGCGTCGCCGCCTCGCTGCCGGGCGCCAGGGCGCTTGCCCGGCTCGAGGAGGTCGACGGCGGGCTCTGGACGAGCGCGGCGGCCGTCGTCGCGGCGCCCGGGTTCCTTCACTACGAGCTTGCCGCGGAGGCGCTCTGCCGGGGCGCCTCGGTGTTGCTCGAGAAGCCGGCCGTCCTCACCAGGGACGAGTACGCCGCGCTCACCGAGCTCGCGAGCGCGAGCGGGCGCCCAGTCACCGTCTTCCACAACTACCGGCTGCGGCCGGGGGCCCGCGCCCTCTGGCGCTTCCTCGCAGAGCACGACGTCGGCCGGCTCGTGCGCGCGCAGGTCATCTTCGACTCGCCGCCGCTCGAAGTGGAGCGCGCGCGTTGGATGCGGGACGAGAAGCGGCACCGAACCCTTCTCATGGAGCTCGCCGTCCACCCCCTCGACCTCGCCTGCGTCGTGGCCGGCGAGGTGACCGACGTCTGCGAGCTCTCCCTCTCCGACGACCGCCGGACCGGAGCCACCCTCGCCGTCTGCGCGACCGCGCACACGACCTCCGGGGCCCGGCTCGACCTCGAGCTCGGCCTGACCGGCGCGGCTCAGAGAGCGCAGGTCACGTTCGCATTCGAGCGGGCGACCTGCGTGCTCGACTTCTTCCCGGACGGCTTCCGGGTCCTGCCGCGCCGCAGCCACCCCCTCGACGACCTGGGGGCGGACGCCGGGCGTCTGGCCGCCGCCCTCCGGCAGCGGCTCCGGCCGGCCGGCGACGGGGTGCCGAAGCGGGCGCTGCCGCACCACGAGATCTACCGCAGGCACCTGCGCCGCCTCGACGACCCGGCGGCGGCGGATCCCTTCTCGCTCGCCGCCGTCGCGCCGACGATGAGATCCCTCTTCCGGCTGGGAGAGCTCGTCTACGGCGAGACCTCTGCGGCGGCACCGAGCCGGGAGCCGGAGGCGGAGCCGGTGGGAGGACGGCTGTCCGGATGAGCGGCGTCTCCACGGTCATCGCGGCGCTCGACGAGGAGCTCCACATCGGCCGGGTGGTGGCCTCGGGGAGAGCGCTCGGACCGGTCTTCGTCATCGACGGCGGCAGCCGGGACCGGACGCGCCGGCTCGCCGAGGAGGCGGGCGCCACGGTCGTCGACCACCCCTGGGAGGGGTACGCCGTCCAGAAGAACTGGGCGCTCCAGCACCTCCGCTTCGGGACGGGGTGGGTGCTCAGCCTCGACGCCGACGAGATCGTCACGCCGGTGCTCCGGGCCGAGATCCGGGAGGCGATCGAGAGCGAGACGGTCGCCGGCTACTGGCTGCCGCGCCGGAACGTCTTCCTCGGCCGTGTCCTCCGCCACGCCTGGTGGTACCCGGACTACCAGCTCCGGCTCTTCCGTGTCGGGCAGGGCCGCTTCGAAGACCGGCTCGTTCACGAGCACGTTCTCGTCGAGGGCGAGACGGGATTCCTCCGCGAGCCGCTCGTCCACGAGAACCTGAAGGGGATCGACGCCTTTGTCGCCCGCCAGCTTCGCTATGCGGGCCTCGAGGCGGAGGAGATGCTCCGTGCTCGCGGCGGCCCCGTCCCGAACCAGCGGCAGGGAAAGATCTTCGGCACGTGGCCCGAGCGACGCCGCGCGCTCAAGACGAGGGTCTGGTACCGGCTGCCGGGGAAGCCGCTGATCAGGTTCCTGTGGATGTACGTCCTCAAGCGTGGCTTTCTGGACGGCAAGGAGGGCCGCGTCTACTGCGAGCTGCTTGCCTTCTCCGAGTCGCTGATCAGCGCGAAGCAGCTCGAGCAGGAAGCCTCCGTCGCCGTGCGCGGGGCGCGTTCTGGGGGGACGCGCCCTCGCCGGCGGCCCATGTCCACGAAGTCCCTACGACCCAGGAGGTCGAGCGAGCTATGAAGATCATGATCCTTGGGGGCGACGGCTACCTCGGGTGGCCCACGTCGCTCGCGCTCTCGGCGGCCGGCCACGACGTGGTCATCGTCGACAACCTCTCCCGCCGCGAGTGGGACGAGGACGAAGGCCTTGCGAGCCTGACGCCGATCTCCTCGATCGTCGAGCGGGTCGCGGCCTGGCACCACGTGAGCGGGAGGCGTCTCGCCGTCGACCTCGGCGACGTGCTCGACTGGGAGTTCCTCGCCTCTGCCGTCGCGCACCACGAGCCCGAGGCCGTCGTGCACTACGCCGAGCAGAGCTCCGCCCCCTACTCGATGCTCGACCGCGAGCACGCCGTCTTCACGCAGCAGAACAACGTCCTCGGCACGCTCAACGTCCTCTTCGCGCTCCACGAGCTCGCCCCCGAGTGCCACCTCGTGAAGCTCGGGACGATGGGCGAGTACGGGACCCCCAACATCGACATCGAGGAGGGGTTCATCGAGATCGAGCACAAGGGCAGGCGCGACCGGCTCCCGTTCCCCCGCCAGGCAGGCTCCTTCTACCACCTGACGAAGGTCCACGACAGCCACAACATCGCCTTCGCGTGCCGGGTCTGGGGGCTGCGGGCGACTGACCTGAACCAGGGCATCGTGTACGGGAACGTCACGCCGGAGACCGCGCTCGACGAGCGCCTCGCCAACCGCTTCGACTACGACCACGTCTTCGGCACCGCGCTCAACCGCTTCTGCGTGCAGGCCGCGGTCGGCCATCCGCTGACGGTGTACGGGAAGGGCGGCCAGACGCGGGGGTTCCTCGACGTGCGCGACACGGTGCGCTGCGTCGAGCTCGCGCTCCTCAACCCGCCCGAGCCCGGGGAGTACCGCGTCTTCAACCAGTTCGCGGAGCTCTTCAGCGTCCGGCAACTCGCGGGCCTCGTGGTCGAGGCTGCCGCGAAGCTCGGGATCGACGCTTCGATCGAGACGTATCCGAACCCGCGCGTCGAGGCGGAGGAGCACTACTACAACCCGGTGCACACGAGGCTCATCGACCTTGGGCTCGAGCCTCACTTCCTGAGCGACGGCCTGCTCGACTCGCTCGTGAACATCGCGATCGACCACAGAGAGCGGGTCGATCCCGCTCTCATCCTGCCGCAGATCTTGTGGCGGGACGGGGCGCTCCCGCAAGCGGCGCCCGCCGTGAGGTAGGCGGGAGGACGTGGTCGCGTGCTGAACGCGCTCGCCGGCCGCTTGCGGGGACAAGCCGGCCCTCCAGGGGCCTGTCCGGGAACCCGCGCGATGCCGGGGCGCGCGAAAACCGCGCGCCGGCAAGGACGCAAGGAGCGCCAATATGCAGGGATATTGGCGCGACTGAGGACGCGGCCGGCGCCCGGTTTGCAGCCGCATCCGGCGCGCGGGGGCTTTCCGGGCAGGCCCCTCGGCCGAGCGAGCCCAAACACCGTGAACGGCCTCGCCCTGCCCCTCGCACGTCCCCTCGCCCGCGCGCGGCCGGCGGGCGGGAGCATGGGCACGGCAGGGCTCTCCTTCGGCCTCCTGGCGCCGCTCCTCGCGAGCAACGGAGGCTACTTCCCGACAGCCTGGGGCTGGAGCGCCCTCGCGCTCTCCTGGATCGCCGCGTTGACCCTCCTCCTCCGCGGCGAGATCCCGCTGGGGCGCCTCGAGCTGGCCGTGCTCGGGGCGCTCGGCGGCTTGACGGCCTGGACATTCCTCTCCTTCCTCTGGGCGAGCTCGGCGACCGAGCCTGTCCTCGAAGGCGAGCGCACGCTCGTCTACCTGGCCGGCGCGCTCGCATTCCTTCTCCTCGCACGACGCGCCTCGATCCACGCTCTGCTGGGGGGAGCGTGGGCCGCGATCGTCGCGGCATGCGGCTACGGCCTGCTCACGCGCTTGCTGCCCGACCGGATCGGCGTCTTCGACCCGATCGCGGGCTACCGGCTGAGCGAGCCGGTCGGGTACTGGAACGCGCTCGGGCTCGCTGCAGCGATGGGCGTGCTTCTCGCGCTCGGGCTCGCCGCTCGCGGCCGCTCGCAGGCTCTGAGGGCGGCCGCCGCGGCGTCGCTCCCCGTCCTCCTCACCGCGCTCTACTTCACCTTCAGCCGGGGAGCGTGGATCGCCCTCGGCGCCGGGCTTCTGGCCGCTCTGGCCCTCGACCGCCACCGGCTCCAGCTCGTGGCCGTCTGGGTCGTGTCTCTCGGCCCCGCCGTGGTGGGAGTGTGGCTCGCCTCTCGCTCGGACGCCCTGACGCGGCAGAACGCGTCGATCGTGGCGAGCGCCGGCGACGGCCACCGCCTCGCGCTCGTCCTCGCGGGCCTTGCCGCCGCGTCCGCGGCCGCCTCGCTCAGGATCCTGCGTCTGGAAGGGCGCGTCGCGCCCCGTCCGCCGGGGAGGGCGGCCGCCCGAGCGGCGCTCGTTCTCGCCGCGGTCGCCACCCTCGCCGTGCTCACGGTGCAGTTCGGCTCACCGCCGGCGCTCGCGAAGCGAGGCTGGCGCGCCTTCTCGGCGCCGCCCGTCGAGGCCGGCCCGGATCTGAACAGGCGCCTCCTCAGCTTCTCGGGGAGCGGGCGCGTCATCCAGTGGAGGGTCGCCTGGCGCCAGTATGAGGAGAGCCCCGTGCTCGGCTTCGGCGCGGGGAGCTACGAGCGCTACTGGCTCGAGCATCGCCCGCTCGCGGGGAAGGTCCGCGACGTCCACAGCCTCTACCTCGAGCAGCTCGCCGAGCTGGGGCCGGTCGGCCTCGCCTTGCTCGTAGCCGCGTTCGGGACCCCCCTGATCGCCATGAGGAGAGCGCGCGCCCATCCCCTCGCTGCCACCGCAGCGGGCGCGTACGTCGCGTACCTCCTGCACGCGGGCGTCGACTGGGACTGGGAGACGCCGGCCCTCACGCTCACCGCGCTCCTCTGCGGCGCCGTCCTCCTCGGGGCCGCCCGCGACGGCGCCGCACGGCCTCTGCGGCGGGGAGCCCGCCTCGCGGGTCTCGCCGCGGCCCTCGCAATCGTCGCCGCCGCTCTCGCCGGGCTCGCCGGGAACGCCGCCCTCTCCGGCAGCGCCGACGCGGCCGCTGCGGGCGACTGGGCGAATGCGCGCACGGATGCGCGCAGGGCGATCCGCTGGGCGCCCTGGTCCTCGGAGCCCCGGCGCGTGCTCGGGGAAGCGGAGCTCGGCGCCGGCGACCCCGCAGCGGCCGCGAGGGCCTTCAGGGAGGCGATCGCCAAGGACAGCCGCGACTGGTCGCTCTGGTTCGACCTCGCGCGGGCCGCCGACGGCAGCGAGCGGCTGACGGCCCTCGGGCGGGCCTCGCAGCTCAACCCGCTCAGCCCGGAAGTCGCCCAGTTCCGGGCCGAGCTGAAGTTCGAAGGCACCATCGACCTTCTCCCGGAGCGAAAGCAGTGAGGCAGCCCGACCCGCTCGCGAGGCCGGAGGAGCTCATCCGCCGCGTCTACGCCTACGTCGCGGCCCGGATCGGCGACGGCCCGGACGCCGAGGACGTGACGAGCGAGGCCTTCGAGCGGGCGCTGCGCTACCGGAGGTCCTACGACGCCACGAAGGGCGAGCCGGTCATGTGGCTCCTCGGGATCGCCCGGCGCGTGATCGGCGAGCGGGCTTCGGCGAGGCGCGCGCTCCCGCTCCCTCTCGTCGATACGCCGGCGCCGGGCGACATGGAGGCGGAGACCGTCGACGGGCTGACCGTCTCAGCAGCCGTAGGCCGGCTCGGCGACCGAGAGCAGGAGCTCGTCGCGCTCCGATACGGGAGCGATCTCACCGCGCGCCAGATCGCCGACCTCCTGGGCATGCGGACGAACGCGGTTGAGGTCGCGCTGCATCGCGCGCTCGCCCACCTCCGGGTCTTCCTCGCGCCGGGGCCGGCCGGCAAGACACCGGTTCCCTCTCTCCGCAACGTAAGGGTCCGTGCCCCTCGGCCGGTATCACAGAAGACAGCATCGGCTCGCGAGGACGGAGGGCTTCGGACATGAGGTGGTTGCACAGGCAGTTCAGAGGGATCGATCTCGAGACCGCCTTGCGCGCGAGTCGCCCGGTGCCGCGTGCGGCGTTCGTCCACGCACTCGCCGACCGCGTTCACCGCGACGCGCGCCCCGTCCTGCGCCCCCGCGCCCGCCTCGCTCTCGCCGGCGCTCTGACCGGCACGATGCTCGCGGCGGTCGCCTCCGCGGGCGGGATCGGCTATGCGGCCTCGGCGGCCCGCCACGCGGCGCAACAGGCTACGAAGACGGTCGAGCGCCTCGTGGCGGTCTCCGGGGAGTCGAACGCCGTCGAGGTCCGGGGCCTGTCGGCCGGGGGCGACCAGTACCAGCCCGGCTTCGGCTTCGGCGACCCGAGCCACAACCACGCCGGGCCGCCCGGCCTCAAGAGCTCCGGCGGCCTGAGCGGGTCGCCCCTCCGGGCGCAGATCTCGACCGACGGCAAGCGGGTGCTCGTGACGACCCGCATCCTCGTCGACGAGCAGGCTGACCTCCGAATCACCGTGCTCACGCCCGACGGGCGGACGCTTCGCCTCGTGCAGAGAGAGAGCCGAGTGGGCAATCGCGGCGCTTTCCTCCCGCCCTCGGCGAAGAAGAGCAAGGCGCTCGGGCCGCTGACGAAGACGATCCGCTACCGCGTGCTCATCCCGCGGGTCATCCGGCTGCGGCTTTCCATCCCGCGCGCCCTCGTCGAGACGGGCAAGAGGTACAAGATCCAGCTCGTCGCGACCGATCCGAGCGGGCTGAGCTCGACGCTCAAGATCCCGTTCATCCTCTGATCGAGGGCCCGCTGACCCCGCGCTCTGGGCTAGATGAGCCCGAGGCTCCTGGCCGCCGCCACCGCTTCGAGCCGCGAGTGGCAATCAAGAGCGGCCAGCACGGCGCGGATGTGGTTTCGTGCGGTGTCGAGTGAGACGTCCAGTCGAGCGGCGATCGCCCTGGTCGTCAGGCCCTCTCCGAGTAGCTGCAACACTTCGTGCTGACGCGGGGTGAGGGAAGGCAGAGCCTCCTTACGGGCGGAAGTGGACCGCCTGCCGGCAACGTGAAAGACGCCGATGACTCCGCTGATCGCACCCCCCTGCCGCAAGGGCATGGAGGTGACCTGCACGGGAACCCTCGATCCGTCCTTGGCGCGCGCCAGGTACTCGTAGATCGTGAGCTCGGCCTCTCCGGTGAGCTTGCGACGCAGCTGGCGCGACACGACAGCGAAGCTCTCCGGCGCCACGAAATCCTCCACTTTCCTTCCCACGACTTCCTCAGGCGCGTAGCCGAGCACGTCCCGGATCGCTCCGGTGATCCAGGTGGTCCGGCCCTCCCGGTCTATCGTGTACACGACGACATCGAGCTTCTCGAGCAGGGTCAGGACGTCACTGATCGGGACGACTGTGTCGTTATTCACTTCGCCTCGGGATTCCTTCGCAACTTGGGCATTCGAGCATGATTAACACAGCGACCGTAGCGCAATGACGAGAACGGGTCAGTCCTGGGCGGGCGCTTGGCCGTTCGCGGTTCGCGCCAAGAAGCTTGGGCGTGGAAGTGGGTTCGCACCCTCTGACACAAACATGTCAAGACTTTTGTCACCATCACGCCGACAATTCTGGTTGCCCTTCACGGCATCCGGACAGGATTGACGAGGTTCTGCGGCATGGCTCACACAAGGGGAGGAGTGGGAGCAGGTTCAGGCGACCTCGCTCTAACGGAGCAGGTGCAGGCCCTCGGGCTGCTCCTCGAGCAGGTTCCGGTCATCGTCTGGTCGACGGACGCAGACCTTCGGATCACCTCGTCGCTCGGGACGGGGCTTGCCGAGCTCGGCTTGCGACCCGGCGAGGCAATTGAGAGGAGTCTCAGCCAGTACGATCGGCCCGGGGGCTCCCTGGCCGACGCCCACCTACGGGCGCTTCGCGGCGAGTCGGTCTCGTACGAGTCCGTCTGGGACGAGATCGATCGTGCCTATGAGGTTCGCGTGGAGCCGCTCCGGGCCACGGACGGGACGATCATCGGAACCGTCGGCCTCGTGCTCGACGTCACCGAGAGCAAGCGCGCCCAGGCGCTGATCGTCTTCCACGCCTCGCTCCTCGACCAGGTGAGAAGCGCGGTGGTCGCGACCGACCTCAGCGGAAAGATCATCTACTGGAACGCGTTCGCGGTCACCCTCTACCAGTGGGCCCCCGAGGAGGTCATCGGAAGGAACATCTTCGAGATCATGACCCGGCGAAAGGAGCTTGCCGCGACCAGGGACGTCCTCGAGGCAGTCGAGACCGAGGTCGACTGGGAGGGAGAGCTCGAGGTCACCCGGAAGGACGGGACGACGTTTCCCGCCCACATGATCGACGTCCTGCTCAGGGACGCCAGAGGAGACGCGATCGGCTTCGTCGGCGTCAGCGAGGATGTCAGCGAGTGCAGGCGGGCGGCGGTCGCTCTTCGCCGGAGCAGCGCCCGGCGCGAGGCAGCCGCAGCTCTGAGCCAGTTCGCGCTCGCGAACCACGACCTCCAGGCCGTCTTCGAGCAGGCGGTCGCTCGTGTCGCTGCCGCACTCGAGGTCGAGCACACGGCGGTGCTCGAGCTCCAGCCCGACGGGCGCGCGCTTCTCCTTCGTGCCGGAGCGGGCTGGGAGGACGGCCTGGTCGGTAGCGCGACCGTCCTTGCGGGCGTCGATTCCGACGCCGGCCACACGCTGCTCTCCGACGAGCCCTCGATCATCGAAGATCTCGGCGCGGACGACCGCTTCCGAGCGCCGAACCTCCTCCTCGATCACGGCCTCGTCACCGGCGTGAGCGTGATCATTCGCACCGAGGCCGGCGCGTTCGGCGTCCTCGGTGCTTACTCACGAAGCGCACGATCTCTCGGCCAGGATGACACGAGCTTCCTCCAGGTCGTGGCAGGCATTCTGGGTCAGTCGATCGGCCGCCGGACGGTAGAAGCCGCATCGAGGCCGAGCGATGAGGACTTTCGGAGGCTGGCCGAGCACGCTCAGCACGCGCTCTTCCGCTTCCGCACGGGGTCGAATCCAGGGTTCGAGTACGTGAACCCGGCCATGGTGCAGATGACCGGCTACACGGAGGCGGAGCTCTGCGGGGACCCGGAGCTGGGATGGAGAATCGTCCACGCCGAGGACCGCTCGTTGCTCGACCAGGCCATCGCCTCCGCGGCGCCGGCGAAGGTCGCCCTGCGCTGGGTCCGAAAGAACGGAGACGTCGCTCAGGTCGAGCAGCGCATCGTCCCGATTCGCGACGAGCAGGGCAAGGTCGTCGCGCTCGACGGGATGGTTCGCGACCTCACCGAACGCGTGCGGGCCGAGAAGGAGCACGCCCTGCTCACCGCGATCGTCGAGGCCTCGAACGACGCCATCATCGCGACGGCGAGCGACGGGGTGATCACGGCCTGGAACCCCGCCGCCGAGAGAATCTACGGGTACACCGCCGAGGAGATCATCGGAAAGCCACTATCGACACTCGCCCCGGCCGGGCGCCTCGACGACCTCGAGTGGATCCTCGGGATGCTGGCACGGGGCGAGGTGCTCGAGAGCTTCGAGACCGTCCGCAGGCGCAAAGACGGCGAGCTCATCAACGTCGAGCTATCGGCATCCCCGATCAGGGACGAGTTCGGGAAGATGATCGGTACCTCGGCCATCGTGCGCGACGTCACCGAGAGAGCTCGTGCGGCGCGGGATTTGCGCGCAAGCGAGAAGAAGTTCCGGGCCCTCGTCTCGAATATCCCGGGCGCCGTCTACCGCCGCGCCTTCGACGACGAACACACGATCGAGCTCATGAGCGACAAGATCGAGGCGATCTCCGGCTACCCCGCCTCGGATTTTGTCGGTAGCCGTGTTCGCTCCTTCGGGAGCATCATCCACCCCGGGGACAGGACGGACTTCGAGCAGAAGCTCCGAGCGAGCGTCGAAGCCGGGAGCCCATTCGAGCTGGAATACCGGATCCGCCACGCTGACGGCAGCGTGCGGTGGGTCAACGATCGAGGTCAGGCCGTCCGGGGCCCGGCAGGCGAGATACTCTGGCTCGACGGTGTCGCCCTCGACATCACCGGGCGCAAGAAGGTCGAGAGACAGCTTCGGCAGCTGAATCTCGAGCTCGAGAAGCGGGTGGCCGCACGCACCCGGGAGCTCATGGACCGGACCGAGGAGGCGAGCCGCGCCTGGGAGGAGGCCAGGCGAGCAAACGCCGAGAAGACGAAGTTCCTCTCGCGCTTGAGCCACGAGCTTCGCACTCCGCTGAACGCGATCCTGGGCTTCACCCAGCTTCTCGAGCTGGACGCTCGGCCCGCCGACCGGGACTCGATCGAGCGCATCCTCCAGGCCGGCCGGCACGTTCTCGACCTCGTGAACGAGGTCCTCGACATCTCCCGTATCGAAGGAGGGAGCCTCCCGGTCGTCCTCGTGGATCTCGTCGTGGACGAGATCGTCGAGGACGTACTCGACGTCGCGGGGTCGATTGCGCTCGAGCGTGGAGTCTCGTTGCAGAGCCGGGGCACGCCGTCCTCGCCGCACGTCCTCGCCGACCGGCAGCGGCTGACAGAGGTCCTCCTCAATCTGGTCGTCAACGGCATCGTCTACAACCGCGAGGGCGGGAGCGTCCTCGTGTCGTACGCGCCCGAGAGCGGCCGTGTCCGCATCGAGGTGAGCGACACCGGGCCGGGGATCGCTCCGGAAGACCTGACGAGGCTCTTCGCGCCGTTCGAACGGCTCGGGCGGACGGAAAAGGAGGCCGGGGCTGGGCTTGGCCTCGCTCTCTCGCAACTCCTGATCGAGGCGATGGGAGGCACCATCTCCGCCTCGAGCGTGCCGGGCGAAGGGACGACGCTCTCCTTCGACTTGCCGGCGGCGGGCGGACCGGCCGATCGCGAGTAGCAGTCGGCCCGGCGCCGATGTCGGCCTCTTGCTGTCTGTTCCGACAATGAGCATGAAGCGCCGTGCAAGGCCGCCCGAAGGGGCCTCCCGAACGAGCTTCTCGTCGTTGCGAGGCGAGCTTAGTGGTCTCCACCGCAAATGCGGCCAGACGAGACCGTACTTACGGTGGAGACCACTTAGGCCGGGGTAGGAAGATGGGAGCCCGCATTCTCGTCGTCGACGACGACGAAGACAGCCGCTGGCTCACGAGCTTCGTCCTCGAGGCGGTTGGGCACGAGGTACTGCTCGCTGCAAACGGATCGGAGGGGGTCGAGGCCGCGCGGCGAGACCGCCCCGACCTCATCCTCATGGACGTGAGAATGCCCGTGATGGACGGCTTCGAGGCCCGGAGGCTGATCCGCCGGGACTCGTCTCTTCGAGATATCCCGATCATCGCGCTCACGGCCACGCTCATGGGTGACCGCGGGCGCGAGCGCGTACGCGGCGCCGGTTTCGACGGTCACATCGAGAAGCCGATCCGGGCCTCGGCGCTCGTCGAGCAGATCGACCGGTACCTCTCCCTCGAGAAGCGGTCGGACGCCTCGCCCGAGAAAGAGCGGTAGAAAACTCGGCCGCCCGGTGCGAGAGGGGCCAGGCGTTCCCGCAATCAAGGCCCAAACGACCGACACGTCTGGAGACGGCCGATGGGATGCTTGGGAAGCCTCGCTTTCGACTCCGAAGTGGCCCATGGCGCTCGCTCTCGCCGACAACACACTCTTCGACAGCGCCGAAACCGCGGCCGCGTTCGTCGCCGAGCTGCTCGGGACATCGACGGACTACTCGATTGTCGCGGCCACGTTCCACGACTCGGGCGGCGGGCTTCTCGGAGTCGTCGCCGCGGCTCACGACGTCACCGAGCTCAGGAAGGTAGAAGCCGAGCTCATCGAGGCGAACTTCGAGCTCGAGCGGGCGAACCTGGCGAAGAACCGCTTCCTCGCAAGCATGAGCCACGAGCTCCGCACCCCTCTCAACGCGATCATCGGGTTCACTGGAACGCTGCTCCTGGGTCTCTCCGGATCGTTGAACCCGGAGCAGGTCAAGCAAGTCCGAACGGTGCAGGCAAGTGGCGAGCACCTGCTCTCGCTCATCAACGACTTGCTCGACCTGGTGAAGATCGAGTCGGGCAAGGTCGACGTCTCTATCCAGCCGGTGGTCTGCCAGGAGGTCGTGGCCGAGGTCGTGTCGAGCCTCCGGCCGCTCGCCGAGATCAAGGGGCTTGCCCTCGAAGTCTCGGCGCCGAAGAAGCCCCTCATCGTGGACACGGATCGGCGCATGCTCAGCCAGATCTTCCTGAACCTGACGGGCAACGCGGTCAAGTTCACGGAAGAGGGCACCGTTCGCGTCGGGCTGAAACGACAGGCGAAGGGAGCACAAGGCGCCGTCTTCAGCGTCAGCGACACGGGGATCGGCATCCGACCCGAGAATCACGACAGGCTCTTCAACGCGTTCGAGCAGATGGGTGAGTCCGTGACTCAGCGCTATGACGGCACCGGCCTGGGGCTGTACATCAGCCAGAAACTGTCGGCCCTCCTTGGCGCCCGGCTCGCTTTCGACAGCGAGTACGGCAAGGGCAGCACGTTCTGGCTCGAATTCGGGCCGAGGTAGGTGTCAGTGGGCGCTTCGATCTTGCTGATCGAGGACAACCGGGACAACCTCGAGCTGATCAACTTCCTCCTGAGCGCGCTCGGGCACACCCCCCGTCTGGCGGTAAGCGGGCCGAGGGGCATCGAGGCCGCAAAGAGAGAGCTGCCCGACCTCATCCTGTTGGACATCCAGATGCCCGAGATGGACGGCTTCGAGGTGCTGAGGATCATCCGCACGGATCCCGCCCTCTCGAGCACGCCGGTCGTCGCGTTGACCGCTGTGGCGATGGTGGGAGACCGCGAAACCGGCCTTCGCGCGGGCTTCGACGGCTACATCACAAAGCCGATCACGCCGGAGGCCTTCGCTGACGAGCTCGACGCCTACCTCGCACCTGAGCTGCGATCGAGAAGGCCTTGGCTTCCCATCGAGGCGCCGGCCGTTGGGGAGCGCGCGCGCGAGGTCGCGAAAGCGTGACGCGCGGGCGCTCGGATCCTTCTCATCGCGGACAGCGAGCACGATCTCCCGTTTCGTCAGCTTTCCTGCCCGAGGCGTTCGGGACGATCCTGACCAGGATCGCAGACGCCAGGCGACGCTCCGGGCGGTCGTCGGCGGGTACAGCCCCGAGTCGATCGCTTCGAAGGCCTTCGTGGAGGGAGGCCGACACCCGTCGTCGCTCCGAAGCCGCGCGGCCAACGGAGACCTGAGGCCGGCGACGGTCTCCCGTGGAGTCGGCGCAGGCATGACGAGCATCCACGTCGTCAGCGACGACGTCGAGCGTCGGCAGATTCCCGCGTCGCCAGCGTGGCGGCGATGGGAGAGGGGAGCGGGGTAGTCTTGGCGCGAGTCCTCGTCGTCGACGACCGGCCCGCCGATCGCGAGCTGGCGGCCCTCGTCCTCAGGCACCACGGCCACGAGGTGAGCGAGGCGGGTTTCGCGAGAGAGGCGCTCGAGATCGTGCGGGGCGAGCCGCTCGACCTCGTCGTCACCGACCTGCTCATGCCCGAGGTCGACGGCTACGAATTCGTCTATGCACTCCGCTCCGACAGCGGCCTGCCCTCCCTCCCAGTCCTCTTCCTCTCGGCCTGCTACGACGAGCGCGAGCTGCGCGACCTCGACATCGCGTACGAGGGCTGCCGCTTTCTGGCGAAGCCGTTCGAGCCTGAAGCACTCGAGCGCGCCGTCCGCGACGCGATCGAGCTGGGCCCCCTGCCCAAGGCGCCTCCCCCCGAGCTGGATGAGCTCAAGGTGAGCCGCCTGCGCGTCCTGAGCGCGAAGCTCGTCCGAAGCTTCGAGGAGGCGCTGGCCGATAAGGCGGAGCTCGACATCCGCCTCCGCCAGCAAGAAGCCGTCGCCCAGCTCGGTCAAGCCGCACTCGCAGGGGAGGGTTTCGCGCGGCTCTCCGACATCGCGGTGGCGTCCCTCGCCGAGACCCTGGACGTCGAGCTCGCCTCCCTGTTCGCGCTCGTCCCCGGTGGGGACGAGCTCGTGCTCAGTTCAGGCGTCGGCTGGCGAGCGGGGCTCGTCGGGGCGGCAAAGGTCTCCTCGGGCCCGGCCTCTCACTTCGGCAAGACGCTCGTCTCGCCAGACCCCGTCCTCGTCCAGAACCTTCGCGCCGCCGCGGACGAGGCAGCGTCGACGGTCCCGGCGGTCTTCCTCGAGCACGAAGCCGAGAGCGGAATGAGCGTCGCGATCCTGGGTCACAGCCGACCATTCGGCGTGCTCGGCGTTTGCACACGGCAGCGGCGCGACTTCACACCCCACGACGCCCACTTCCTCAGCTCGATCGCGAATGTCCTCGCGACTGCCTTCGAGCGTCGCGAAAGCGAGGAGGAGATCGCCCGGCTCGCCGCGGTCGTCGATTCTTCGAGCGAAGCGATCGTCGGAACCAGCCTCGACGGGGCGGTCGTGAGCTGGAACCCTGCGGCCGAGCAGATCTACGGCTATTCGGCCGAGGAGATGCTCGGCCGGCCGATCGCAGCCCTCGTCCCGCCCGATCGATCCGACGAGCTTCGGCGGATCTACGAGGCGGTCGTCCGCGGCAAGCCGGTCGATTGCTTCGAGACCGTCCGGACGCAGAAAGACGGGCGCCCGATCGAGGTGGAAGTCACAATTTCGCCCGTCAAGGACGGAGACGGGCAAGTCGTGGCCACCGCTGCGTTCGCACGCGACATCAGCGAACGCAAACGTCTCGAGGGGCAATTGCGCCAGGCGCAGAAGATGGAGGCTGTCGGGCGTCTTGCCGGTGGAATCTCCCACGACTTCAACAACCTCCTGACGGTCGTGACCGGCTACAGCGAGCTCGTGCTGAGCAGGCTCGACGAGAGAGATCCGCTCAGGCTCGAGGTGGAGGAGATCAGGCACGCAGCCGACAGAGGCTGCTCCCTGACGCGTCAGCTTCTCGCCTTCAGTCGCCAGCAGGTCCTTCAGCCGCGGGTGCTCGACCTGAATGCTGTCGTCGGCGGCGTGGAACCGATGCTGCGCCGGCTGATCGGGGAGGACGTCAGGCTCGTTACCCGTCTCGATCCCGGCTTGGGCCACGTGAGGGCCGATCCGAACCAGCTCGAGCAGGTCCTCCTGAACCTCGCCCTGAACGCGCGCAACGCCATGCCCGAGGGCGGCACTTTGACCGCGGAGACGCGCAACGTCCAGTTCGATCACGCGTATGTCGACCGGCGCCGATCGGTCTCGATCGAGCCCGGACGCTACGTCATGCTGTCCGTGAGCGACACAGGCATCGGAATGGACGCCGAGACGCTCGCGCGAGCCTTCGAGCCGTTCTTCACGACGAGGGAGATTGGACAGGGCACCGGCCTCGGGCTCTCGACCGTCTACGGGATCGTCAAGCAGAGCGGTGGACTTGTCTGGGCGTACTCCGAACCCGGGCAGGGGGCGACGTTCAAGGTGTACCTTCCCCTGGTCGAGGCCCCCGTGGAGGATGACGAGCGCCCGAGCAGGAACGACGGGCCGACTCAGGGTTCCGAGACCGTCTTGCTCGTCGAGGACGACGACGCGGTACGAAGCCTCGTGCGAGAGATTCTCGAGACGAACGGCTATACGGTGGTCGAGGCGGGGGGTGGGCCCGAAGCCCTTGAAGTCTGTGCGCTCCACGAAGGCGGGATCGACCTCCTGCTCACGGATCTCGTCATGCGAGGGATGAACGGCCTCGAGCTCGGGCGCCGTGTCGTCTCCCTTCGGCCGGACGCGAAGACGCTCTGCATGTCGGGCTACAGCGAGAAGGTGCTTGCAGTCGAGGATCTTGCGGGCTTGAGCGCCGGCTTCATCGAGAAGCCCTTCAGCCCGGTCGCTCTGTTGGAGAAGATCCGGCTGGCTCTTGACGCAGCTCACGAGCAAGTAGTGCAAGCGCCTGCGCTGGTGAAACGCACGCGAGATCGCGAAAGGCAACTCTGAGGATCCGGCTCTGGCGCGACTGTGTTGCCGGCGAGCCGAGATCGGAGAGGCCAGAGGATGACCTTGCGGACCCTCAATGGACAGACTCGTCGCTCCACGGGTGAATCAGGGACCAAACGGCCGACAGATGGCACGCGCTTGGCCGTCATCATTTCTCGTCGGAAGACGTTCGAGGTCTCAAAGGGAGCCTCACATGGGATTACCGACGGCTGAGGAGAGGAGAGCTCGAGTGCACGTCCCGGGGGACGAGGTCGAAGTGGCTGGGACCGCCTGCCCGACCGTCGGACTGCGGTGACGTTGCGAGCAGACCAGGGAAGGGCACACCTGCGCGATGGCCGCACGTCAAGGAGGTCATCAGACCTCGCGTATCTCCTGGTCTGCTCGGAGCGTCGATGCGGACGGCGTGTCAGAACACGGCGCCCCGGCTGAATCGGCGCCGGAGCCTCTCGTCTCGCCGCAGCAAGCAGATGTGATCGGGCTTACCGAATCCGTCCAGAGACTCCACCCTCCGCAGAGCCGTCTGACCCTAAAGAATCGTGGCCCAGCGGCCGAAAACTCGGAGACGACGATGCAAGCGCCACACTTCCCGATTGTCGTCGTCGAGGATGACGCGATCGTGCGCGACTGGGTGCGAAGAGCGCTGGGCCCGTCGCACTTTGCGATCGCAGGAGAGGCCTCGACGGCTCGCGAAGGGCTTCGGCTTACCGAGCGCCGAAGGGCATCGCTCATTCTCGTCGACTACCACTTGCCCGATTCTCTGGGCACGGATCTCGTTCGCCGTCTTCGGCTACGGGGAGTGCGAACACCCGCCCTGTTGATGACGGCAAACGCGGAGCGGGGCCTGAACGAGGCTGCCCGGAAGGCCGGGGCCCAGGGAGCGGTGCTCAAATCGGGCAACGCGGGCGATCTTCTCGCAGCGATGGCTCGCGTCCTCGACGGCGAGGAGGCGTTCGACTATCGCCATCCAAGACCGGCTGCGACTCGCCCGACGCTCACTCCGCGCGAGCTCGACGTCCTGCGGCTGGTTTCCCAAGGAGCGACCAACCGCGCAATCGCCGAGACCCTGGGGATAGGCGAGAAGACCGTCAAGACGCTCCTGGCTCGAGCCTATTTGAAGCTGGGCGTGGGTCGTCGCGCCGAAGCCGTCTCGGTCGCCATGAGGTTGCACCTGATTTGATCGACGACGAGGCAAGACGGGAGACGATTGCCGCGTTCGCCGCCGATGTCGAGGAACGCTCGCGGCGGGTCGAGAAACTCCTTTCCGCCCTTCGCCACGCGACCGGCGACAGAGAGGAAGAGCGGCTTCTGGCTCAGCTCACACGTGAAGCGCACAATCTGCGAGGCGCAGCGCGGACCCTTGGCCTCGATGACGTCGAGGCCCTGTCCGAAGGGCTCGAAACGTTGATCCAGCGCATTCGCCGCGGCGAGGAGCACCCCGATCGGGAAGTTGTAACGAGCATTCAGCGTGCCCTCGCCTCGGTGGCTCCCTTCCTTCTCGAGAAGCTCGAGGTGCCCCCCGGGCAGCCGGGTAGCGCGCTTCGCACCGTCCTGTACTTCGAGGACAACGAATCAAACCTCGTGCTCGTCGAGCGCGCGCTGAAGCGACGACCTCATGTTCGGTTGCTGGCCGCCGCGAATGCCAGTATCGGGCTCGAGCTCGCTCGAACCGAGCGTCCGAATCTCATCCTCCTCGATCTGGACCTGCCCGACCTACGCGGGGACGAGGTGCTCCGTGTGCTTCGAAGCGATCCGGATACCCAGACAATCCCAGTCGTGATCGTGAGCGCCGAGGGAGCGCCGCACGAGATCGAGCGGATGCTGGCTGAAGGCGCTCTCGAGTACCTCCTGAAGCCAATCGAGATCGGGAAGCTCTTCGAGCTCGTCGACTCGATCTGACGCGGGAGTCACCCGTGAGTCGAGGGCTCGCCCCCGTCCACCTCCATCGAGGTCGAAGAACAGCGGGCGGCGCCGCGCACGGGTGCAGCTACTTGCGCTTCTGGGCCGTGAGCACGACCGCCTTCCCGTCGGGGGCCCGCTGCGCCGAGAGCTCCGAGAACCTGCCGGCGGGAGCCGTGACGACGACCCTCAGGCGCGCCGGGGCAGGCTCGATGGTCACGGCCAGGCCCTTGCCCTTCTTCTCCTTGATGCTCGAGACGATCGCGCCCTGCCAGATCTCCACCGTCACCTTGCCGTCGCCCAGATCTGCGTCGCGGACGACGACGCTCGCCTTGTCGAGCTTCCCGCCTTCGAACTGGATCGTCGCCGTCACCCCCGCGTCGCTCTTCGCGAACGAGACCGCCTTCAGGCTTGTCGGCGCCACCTCGGTTTTCGGCGCCAGGGCGGCCACCGGGACCGAGCCGAGGACCTCGCCGCTGAGCGCGTCGAGGCGCGCCAGCGTCCCGTCGCCGACGGCGGCGACGTAGACGACGTCACCGGATCTCGAGGAGACGGTGGGGCCGGCGACGGCTGCGGGCCGCTTGACGCTGACGAGCTTCACCGACCCGCCCCCCGGCGCGACCGCGTCTGCTAGCGCGACCTGGTCCTTCGCCGGTAGCGCGGCGAAGAGCCGCCCGTTGAAGGGGACGATCCAGATGCCCTCGGGCCTTCCGGGGAGCGAGATGCTCTTGGCGGGGCCGGAGGTTGCGAGGTCGAGCACGCCGATCGAGTCGGCGAGAGGCACGTAGAGCCGTCCCTTGAAGGCGAGCAGGGTCCCGTGGGGCTCCTTGCCGACTGCGATCGCGTCGCCCGGCGTGAGCTTGCCCGCCTCGATCCGGACCGGGACGACGGTGCCGGCCTTCCCGTCGGCGACAAAGATCTGATCGGGCGAGCCGAGCCCGAGGCCCGTCGGGGCGAACGCGAGGTCAGCGCAGGGCCCGGCGCCCTTCTCCGAGATGACGCACACCTGGCCTTTACCGGCGGTGGTCGGGGCCGCGGCCACGACGGGCGCCTCCGGAGCGGCCGCGATCAGGGCGTTCGGCAGGTCGGCGGCTCCCACCGGCGCGAGGCTGCCCTCACGGAAGAGCGTCACCGTCAGGTCGTCCGCGACCACGATCGTGTCCCCGACGGCGACGATGAAGCGAGGCTTAGCCGGGTCGCGGAGGGTCGCGGAGGGTCGGAGGCCTTTCGGCTCGAGGCGGACGATGCGGCCGCTCGGGCTCGTCACGTAGACGGAGCCGCCGGTCGCCGCGACGCCGACTCGCTCCGATGCGGCCAGCCCTGTTGCCGCTGCGGGAGCCGTCGCGCCCGGCTTCGGCTCTGCCTTGTGTCCCGGCCTGGCGAAGAGCAGCACGGCTACACCCGCCGCCACCGCCCCCACCGCGGCCAGCGTTCCGAACACCCACAAGGGCCGGATCCGGCGCCCCGCCTGCTCCGCCTCGACCGCCGGCCAGTCGAACTGAGCCTCGCGCGGGCGCTTGATCGCTTGCAGCTCCCGGGTGGTCAAGATCCTCTCCTCGGGGGGCAGGGCAGGCTCGGCCTCGGCCGGCGGCGGCTCGGCCGGCGGCGGCTCGGCCGGCGGCGGCTCGGCCGGCGGCGGCTCGACGGGAGCAGGCGGAGGAGACGGCGGAGGCGGCGGCGGAGAGGCCGCCGGGGGCGGAGGCGGCTCGGGGGGAGTCACGGCCCGGTGACGAACAAACGTCTTGTAGATGTCGGCGAACCCGGCGCCGGCCCCGCCCGCCTGAGGGGGCGACCCGGCCCCGGCCTCGACTTCGGTGGAAGCTTCGACCGCCGGCGTCTCCTCGCCGGCGGGCTCGGAAGGCTCCTCCGCCTTGGGCTCGGCGCGAGACGGCTGGACGCCCCGCGCTATGAAGGTGACGAACTCCGGCTCCGGAAAGCCCTCTTGCGGGGTCGGCGGGGCGGCGGCCGGGGGCGCCGGACTCTCGGCCGCGGCCCCCGCGTCCACGAGCCGCGCCTCCCGCCTCCAGAGTGGGCCGATTATGTCGATGACGATCTCTTCCAGGCCATCCCACGCCGCCGCCGCCTGCCGCACCCGTGCGGCGGGATCCTTGGCGAGCAGGCTCTCGATCCAGGCGGCGAGGCGCGGGTCGAGGTCGGGCCGCAGGAAGAGGGGGGACGGGACGGGCTCCTTGACGTGCCGGTCGAGGATCGCAGCCGGACTGCCCCCGCCGCCGAACGGAACGCGCCCGACCAGGACCTCGTAGGCGACAATGCCGACGGAGTAGAGGTCTGTCCAGGGGCCGATGTCCCGGCCCGTCGCCTGCTCGGGAGCCATGTACTCGGGCGTCCCGACGATCGTCCCCGTCGCGGTGAGGTAGCGCTCGGCCGCCTGGTGAAGCGCCTTCGCGATCCCGAAGTCGGCGATCTTCACCCGCCCGTCCTGCGTCAGCATGAGGTTCTCGGGCTTCAGGTCGCGGTGGACGATCCCGCGCGCCTCCGCGTGGGAGAGACCGGCCAGCACGCCCTCCAGCACCCCGGTGATCTGGGCGAGCGTGAGCTGTCCAACGAGGGGGCGCAGGGACCCGCGCTCGAGGTACTCCATGGCGATGTACGGGACGCGCTCGTGCTCGAAGTACTCGTAGACCGAGACGATGTTCGGGTGGTTCAGGGAGCCGGCGACTTGGGACTCGCGGAGGAACCGCTCCGCGAACGACGGCTCGTCGACGTAGGCCAGCGCGAGCTCCTTGAGCGCGACGAGCCGCTCGAGGTCGACCTGGCGCGCCAGATACACGACCGCCATCCCGCCGCGGCCGATCTCGTGGGCGATCTCGTAATGGCCGACCTGCCTGGGGCTGCCTGGCACGGACACGACGCCTCTCCTCTCGCGCTGCCGGGGAGTCTAGGACGAACCGGGGCGCTTGCACAGGGCCGCGCCCTCCTCGCAGCGCCCGCGTGCAGAGCCGGACTGCCGTCCGCACCGGCACACATTGCTCTACCGATCCTGCCGGCGTGCCCCGATCGTTCGCACACAACGCACTCAGAAAAGGGGGTTGCGATGGCTGATACGGGAGTGGGATGCCCGCCCTCCATTGCCGACGGCCTGACGACGGAGGCGTCCAACCTGGTTCTCGATGACGGCGCGCGCGTGGCGGTCGTCGGAGGCGGCCCCGCGGGCTCGTTCTTCTCCTACTTCCTCCTGAAGATGGCCGAGGCCGTCGACCTGCACGTCGGGATCGACATCTACGAGCCGCGATCATTCGGCCGCTGCGGGCCGGGCGGCTGCAACCACTGCGGCGGGATCGTCTCCGAGTCCCTCGTCCA
>JBGPNP010000009.1:0-21021 GCA_041487575.1 Gaiellaceae bacterium
AGGATCTCCACGGTCGCGGGCGTCCGCACCCAGCCGGGCGCGACCGCGTTCACGCGCACGCCGTACGGGGCGACGTCGACGGCTAAGGAGCGCGCGAGCTGGGCCACCGCGCCCTTCGAGGCGTTGTAGACCGCCTGGAGCTCCTCGCCGATGAACGACGCCGTCGAGGCCGTGCAGACGATCGCCCCGCCCCCGCTCGCCGCCATGTGCCGGGCCGCGGCCGTCGTCATCAGGTACATGCCGCGGACGTTCACGTGCATCGTGTGGTCGAAGTGCTCGAGCGGCCCGGCGAGGATGTTCTCGAAGTACGCGATGCCTGCGTTCGAGGCGAGCCAGTCGAGCCGCCCGTAGCGCTCGAGGGTCGCCGCCACGGCGCGCTCGGCGGTCTCCGGCTCGCCGACGTCGGAGGCGAGCGGGATCGCGTCGAGCTCCCCGGCCACCTCGCGCAGCCTGGCCTCGTCCGCCGGAGCGGCGACGAGACAGAGGCGCGCACCCGCCGCCGCGAGCCGCCGCGCGATCGCGAGCCCAATCCCCTGGCTCGCCCCCGTGATGATCGCGGCGCGGTCATCCACCGGCGGCCTCCGCGAGCGCCCTCTGCGCGTTGTAGACGTGCAGGCTGTAGATCTCGAAGTCGTCGGTCGTCGCCCGGGGCGGCTCGACGGCGTAGGCGTGGAGGAGCGCCGGGCTCGGCGTGAGGCCCCCCGACACGGCCTCGCGCGCCGCCTGGTCGAGCCGGGCGAGGTAGGCCTCGTCGGCCTCGCCGACCGCCTTCGCCTCGGCCGGCGTGAGCGCGGGCCCGTGCCCGGGCACGACCCAGCGCAGGTCGTGCTCGGCGATCGCGGCGAGCAGGCGAGCGTTCGACTCCCGGTAGCGGCGCAGCGAGTCGACGAGAAACGGGTAGGTCATCGCCGCGAGGTAGTCGCCCGGCAGGAGGACGCCCTGGTCGAGAACGACGTAGGCCCGCCCGTCGCGGGCGTGGCCGCGCGCCTCGATCGCCTTGACGCGGAAGGCGCCTACGCGTAGCTCCTCACCGGCCGCGGCGACCCGGTCGACGCGCAGATCGGTGGGCCACTCGAGGCCCCATTCCTGCGAGGCGCCGCGCAGCCCGTCGGCGGCGGAGCCGTTCCGGATCGCCCACGCCGTCTCCTCGCCGGCGACGACGGTCGCGTCCGGGAAGTAGCCGATGCCGCAGACGTGGTCGTAGTCGGCGTGGGTGATCAGGAGGTGGGTCGGGCCGCCAGCCCGCCGAGCCGCCTCGTCGCGGATCGCCTCGATCTCGGCCGGCTCCCAGTTCGGGTCGCAGAGGAGCGCCTCGCCGCCCGCGACCGCGAGCAGCGCGTTCGTCTGCCAGCGCTCCGTCTGGAACTGGAAGACGCCTTCGCCGAGGTCTTGAACCGCTGCCACCGCCAGGCGACGATACAGTAGTGGTTACCGCGCTCGCGCTCGATATCGGCGGCTCAGGCGTCCGGGCGGCGCGCGTCGGGCCGGAGGGCGTCCGCGGGCCGGTCGAGCGCCGCCCGCTCGACGCAACCCTGACGCAGGACGAGGTCGTCCGCCGCCTGCGCGACACGCTCGCGGCACTCTCCCCCGCGGACGACGCAGGCGTCGGCGTCTCCTTCCCGTCCTTCCTCGACGAGCGCGGCCGCGTCGGCTGGTGCCTCAACCTCCCCGGACTCGACGGCGTCGATCTCCGCGCCGCGCTCGCTCCCGTCGCAGGCGGACTCGCGGTCCGCCCGGTCCCCGACCTCGCTGCCGCCGCGCTCGCCGAGGCCCGCCTCGGGTCGGGCCGTGGGGTCGAGCGCTTCCTCTGCGTCGCGATCGGCACCGGAGTGAACGCGGCGATGACGGTGGGTGGGCGCCTCCTCGAGACGGCCGTCGGCTGCCTCGGCGACGCCGGCCACGTCTCCGTCGAGCCGGACGGCGGCCCGCCCTGCGCGTGTGGGGGCGTGGGCTGCCTCGAAGCGATCGCATCGGGCCCGGCGCTCGCGCGCGCGGGCGGGAGCGACGAGGCCCTCGCACGCGCCGGCCGCGGGCTCGGGCGGGCGATCGCCGCCTGGAGCGCCCTCCTCTGGCCCGAGCGCGTCGCGGTCGGCGGCGGCGTCGCCGCCGCGGTCGGGGAGCGCCTGCTCGAGCCCGCCCGCACCGAGCGTCGCCGCGTCGGCGCCTCCTATATCGTCGGCCGGATCGAACTCGTCCCCGCCGCCCTCGGCCCGGACGCCGCCCTCGCCGGCGCCGGCCTCCTCGCACTGGAGCCCTGACGCCGACCGTCGAGCCCTTCCCCGGGATCCCCGAGATCACGGTCGAGCGGAACGTTCCCTGCCGCCTTCGCGACGGAGTGACGCTCTCGACCGACGTCTACCGCCCGGCGGGCGACGGCCCGCACCCCGTCCTCCTCATGCGCACGCCCTACTCGAAGGAGGGGGCGGAGAGCGACGCGGGCTACCAGCACCCGTCCTGGTACGCGCGCCAGGGCTACCTCGTCGCCGTCCAGGACTGCCGCGGGGGCTTCTCGTCCGAGGGGACGTTCTACCCGTTCCTCTTCGAGGCGGTGGACGGCTACGAGGCGGTCGAGTGGGCGGCGCGCCTCCCGGGCGCGAACGGCAAGGTCGCCATGTACGGCTACTCGTACGTCGGCGCGACGCAGCTGCTCGCGGCGACGCTACGCCCGCCGAGCCTCGTGACGATCTGCCCCGGCTTCACCGCGTCCCAGTACTACGAGGGCTGGACGTACAACGGCGGCGCCTTCGCGCTCGCCTTCGCAGCGTCCTGGGCGCTCGGGCTCGCCTACGAGACCGCCCGTCGCGCCGGCGACGACGCGACCCTCGACGAGATCACGGCCGCGTTCGCCGGGCTCCCGGGCGTGCACGCGGCGCTCCCGCTCCGGGAGCAGCCCGTGCTCGCCCGCCATGCGCCCTATTACCTGGACTGGCTCGAGCACTCGAGCTACGACGAGTACTGGCGGCGCTGGTCGATCGACGAGGACTACTCCCGGATCGCCGTCCCTGCGCTGCACACCGCCGGCTGGTGGGACGTCTTTCTCTCCGGCTCCGTCGCCAACTTCGCGGGCCTACGCGCCGGCGCCGGAGACGAAGCTGCGCGCGCCGGCCAGAAGCTCCTCGTCGGGCCCTGGTACCACTGCCCGTGGGCGCCGCTCGACCCGACCGGGCCGAGCGGCCAGGTAATCGACGACTGGACGCTCCGCTGGCTCGACCACTTCCTGAAGAGCCGAGAGACCGGCGTGCTCGACGCGCCCGCGACGGTCTGGGTCGAGAACGAGGGCTGGCGCGACCTCGACGGCTGGCCACCCTCCTCGTCACGCCCGGTGGACTGGTTCCTCCACTCGGGCGGCCGCGCGAACACGGGCTTCGGAGACGGGACGCTCTCCACAGAGCCGCCTGGCGACGAGCCCGCCGACGTCTTCGTTTACGACCCGGCCTTTCCGGCACCGAGCCGAGGCGGGCACTCCTGCTGCTTCGAGGACGTCGCGCCGATGGGTCCCGCGACCCAGAACCCGACCGAGGCCCTGAACATCGTGCTCGTCTACACGAGCGCGCCGCTCGAGCGCGACCTCATCCTCGTCGGTGACGCCACGGTGACGCTCCACGCCGCGTCCTCGGCGCTCGACACCGACTTCGCCGCACGCCTCTGCGTCGTTGCGCCGGACGGCCGCTCCACGAACGTCCAGGAGGGGATCGTCCGGGCGCGCTTCCGCGAGTCGCTCTCGGAGCCGAAGCCGCTCCGGCCCGGGGAGGTCTGCGAGTACCGGATCGCGCTCGGCCCGGTCGGCGTGCGTGTCCCGGCCGGCCGTCGCCTTCGCCTCGACGTCTCGAGCTCGGACTTCCCCCAGTGGGACCGGAACCTGAACACGGGCGGCACGACCGGAGCGGAGGGCCCATCCGCGGCGGTCATAGCGACCCAGGTCGTCCTGCACGACAGGACTCGGCCGTCTCGGGTGACGCTCCCGGTCGCCGGCTAGGCCCGGCGCGGAGGATTCGGGCGCGCGGGCGAACTCGCTCCTTGCCGCACTAGCTCTCTCTCCCCCGGCGGAGTAAGGTGGCTCCTGAAACGTCGTCGTAGGAACCCCCGAGCGAAAGGGAACCCGTATGGGACTCCTGCAGAAGCTGTTCCGCGCGCAGAGTGCCGCGTCCGAGGCGAAGTACATGGCCAAGAACCCCGGGGCCGCCGGGCAGCGGGCCAAGTACAGCCTCCTCAGCCGCATCTTCAGCCGCCTCAGCGGCGGCCGCTAGCCGACGAGCGCCGGAGCGAGCTCGCGGAGGTGATCGAGCCGGAGCTCGGCGGCGTTCTCGCCGAGCACCTGGACGCAGACGTGGTCGGCCCCCGCCTCGAGGTGCGCGAGCACCTGTAAGCGGACCCCCTCGACGTCGCCCCAGGCGACGATCGCGTCCACGAGCGCGTCGCTCCCCGCGCCCTCGAGGTCGCCCTCGGCCCAGCCGAGCCGCACGAGGTTGCGGCGGTAGTTGTCGAGCCCGAGGTAGGCGCTCGTGTGGAGCCGCGCGATGCGGCGCGCCTCGCCCGGGTCGGTCGAGAGCACGACGGCCTGCTCCGGAGCGAGGAGCGGGCCCGGGCCCATCGCCGCGCGGGCCCGGGCCGTGTGCTCGACCGGCACGAAGTAGGGATGCGCCCCGAGGCTCCGCTCGGCGGCGAGCGCGAGCATTCTCGGCCCGAGCGCGGCAAGCACGCGGGGCGGCACGTCTTCGGCCGGAAAGCGGTGCTGCGCCGCGTCCATGGCGTCGAGGTAGGCGCGCATCGTCGCGACGGGGGCGCCGTACGAGCCGCCACGAAGCCCGACGTTGGGCGCGTGCGAGACGCCGATGCCGAGGAGGAAGCGCCCCGGGTAGGCCTCGGCGAGCGCTCGGGCCCCGTTCGCCATCGCCATCGGGTCGCGCGCGTAGATGTTCGCGATTCCGGGCGCCACCGCGATCCGCTCGCTCCAGCCGAGGAGGAGCGCCGACTGGCTCATCGCCTCCTTCGTCCCCAGCCCCTCCGGGAACCAGACGGCGCCGAAGCCGAGCTCCTCGATCCCCTCGAGGTAGCGGCGGGCGTCTGCGGCCGGCGCGAGGCCGAGCGCGGGAGTCCAGATGCCGATCCGCCCGATGTCCATCGAAGGCCCGAGTCTACGCGGGCTGTTGCGCCGGCGGCACCGGGTCAGGCGAAGGCGCCGGGCCGAGGTGGTCCGGCACCGGGACCTGCTTCCAGACGACGATCTTGCCGTTCTGGATCGCGAGCTGGGCGGCCGCGCGCGTCCCCGGCGGGGCGTCGCACGTGCTCCCCGCCCGGTCGCCGAGGACGAAGATCGCCGTGACGACATCGCCGTCGACCGAGAGCTCGACGATCTCGCCCGAGCACGGCAGGGTGGAGTTGAAGAAGACGGCGTCCTTGTGCGCGGGAAGCTGGACGACGACGTCGCCCTGGACGACGAGCGCCCCCGGCGCGAAGAGATTCGCCGCCGCCTCGTTGTCGCCCGCGTTCAGCGCCTTGCTCCAGGCGCGGACGACCGCCTCGAGCAGCTTGGGATCGGCGGGAACGGCCCCCGTCGAAGCCGGCGGCTGCGCGGGCGGAGCGGGCGGCGGCGAAGCCGGAGGCGGCTCAGGCGGTGGAACAGCGGCCTGCTTGCCGGAGCCTCCGCAGCCCGCGAGGAACGTGAGCGCTGCAAGGACGAGCGCGACGCGGCGCGGGACGCTGGCCATCGACCTCTCCCCTCGTCTGATGCCCGCATGCTAGTGCTCGTGGCTCCATCCGGCCGGTGCGCGCGCTATACCGCTTAGGTGGACGGAGCGCCGCTCCCCGGCTCGACCCTCGGCGCCGGCGGGCTCCGGCTCGACGTGCCCCGGAGCGACGTCCTCGCCCGGACGGCCCGCCTGATCGAGGACGCCTGGCGGAGCTTCGACCTGGCGCGCCCCGGTCAGCCGCCGGTGGACGACGAGCTGCGCGCGCTCCTCGCCGGCGGCCTTCCGGAAAACCCGACGCATGCCGCCCGGGGGCTCGAGGATGCGGCCCGCATCCTCGACGAGAGCCTCGCGCCCTGCCGGCCCCGCTACTTCGCCTTCGTCGGCTCGTCGGGGCTCGAGATCGGCGTCCTCGCCGACGCGCTCGCCGCCTGCTACGACGTCAACCTCGCCACGGAGGCCGCGGCGGCGAGCATCGTCGAGGCGCAGGCTTTGCGCTGGCTCGGTGAGCTCGTCGGCTACCCGCCCGGCTCCGGCGCCTTCACGAGCGGCGGCATGATCTCGAACCTGACCGCGCTCGCCGCCGCGCGCGAGCGGGCGCTCCCGGGAGTGCGGGCGACCGGCCTGCGCGGGCAAGCGACGGCGCTCTACTGCTCGGCCGACGCGCACTAC
Source organism: Gaiellaceae bacterium (assembly GCA_041487575.1). GTDB lineage: Bacteria > Actinomycetota > Thermoleophilia > Gaiellales > Gaiellaceae > JBGPNP01. The sequence goes on from JBGPNP010000009.1 coordinate 6,360, forward strand.
TCCGTCTGCCGCGCGGCGGAGCTGCTCGGGATCGGGAGCGAGGGAGTCCGCTCGATCGCCCTCGACGAGCGCAGGCGCATGCGCGCGGACGAGACCGCGGAGGCGATCGCGCGCGACCGCCGGGCCGGCGTCGTCCCCGTCGCCGTCGTGGCCACCGCGGGCACGACGCTCGCCGGCGCCGTCGACCCGATCGGCGCGCTCGCCGACCTCTGCGCCGGGGAGGGGATCTGGCTCCACGTCGACGGCGCGTACGGCCTCCCCGCGGCAGCGGCTCCCTCGACCGCGCACCTCTTTGCCGACCTCGATCGGGCCGACTCCGTCTCGATCGACGCGCACAAGTGGCTCTACCTTCCCAAAGCCTGCAGCGCCGTCCTCGTCCGCGACCCTGCGACCCTGGAGTCCGCGTTCCACCACGACGCGGACTACATCCCAAACGAGGACGACGAGCTGAACCCGGTCGACCGGACGCTCGAGTACTCCCGTCCCTTCCGCGCGCTCAAGCTCTGGCTCGCCCTGCGCGTCCACGGCGCCGAGGCGTTCAGGCAGGCGATCGAGCGGAACCTCGCCCAGGCCCGACTTCTCGCCGCCGAGGTGCGGCGCCACGACGACCTCGAGCTCCTCCTCGAGCCTGAGCTCACCATCGTCCCCTTCCGCCACCGCCCGCCCGGCGTCGCCGACCTCGGCCGCCACAACCTCGCGCTCGCACGCACGCTCCAGGGCGACGGCCGTGTCTACGTCTCGGCTGCGATCGTCGACGGCATCGCGTGCCTGCGGCCCTGCATCGTCAACTACCGGACGCAGGACGAGGACGTGCTCGCGCTCGTCGCGATCGCGCGCGAGGTCGGGAACGCACTCGCACGATAGTCTCCCCGGCCGATGCTCCGCCGGCCTATCCTCGCCGCGGCCGACAGCCCGCGCGTGCGCCGCCTCGTCCGCCGGTACGGAATGCGGCTCGGAGCCGCGCGCTTCGTCGCCGGCGAGACGCTCGACGACGCGGTCCCCGTGCTCCGTCTCCTCAACGAGCGCGGCCTGCTCGCCAACACGACCCTCCTCGGCGAAAGCGTCCGTGACAGCGGTCAGGCGGCCGCCGTCGCGGGCGATTACGAGCGGATCCTCGACCGCATCGCCGTCGAGGGCCTGCGCGTCAACGTCGCGCTCAAGCTCACCCATCTCGGGCTCGAGATCGACGAGGGGCTTGCCCGCGACAACCTCGCGCGCGTAGTCCGCCACGCGGCCGGGCTCGGCAACTTCGTCCGCGTCGACATGGAGCAGTCCGCATTCGTCGAGGCGACGCTCCGCGTCTACCGGAGCCTGCGCGACAACGGCCTCGAGAACGTCGGCGTCGTGCTCCAGAGCTACCTCTACCGCAGCGAGGACGACCTCCGCTCGCTGCTCCCGCTCCGGCCGAGCGTGCGGATCGTCAAGGGCGCGTACCTCGAGTCGACCGCGATCGCCCACGCGAGGAAGGCGGACGTCGACGCCGCCTACCGGCGGCTGCTCGACCTCTCCCTTCCCGGCGGCGGCTACACGGCGGTCGCGACGCACGACGAGCGCCTGATCGCGTACGCGCTCGCCCTGGCCGAGCGCGAAGGCGTGGGACGGGACCGCTTCGAGCTGCAGATGCTCTACGGCGTCCGCCCGCGGCTGCAGGCCGACCTGGCCGCCCGCGGCTACACCGTGAGAATCGCGACGCCGTACGGCCCGGACTGGTACCCCTACCTGATGCGCCGCCTCGCCGAGCGCCCTGCAAACCTCCTCTTCTTCCTGCGCAGCGTCGTGCAGCGCTAGCCTCCCGGACGTGAGCCCGGCGCGCCCGAACGTCCTCTTCGTCATGGCCGACCAGCTCTCCGCCCGGACGCTGCCCGCCTACGGAAACCCGGTCGTGGACGCCCCGAACCTGACCGCGCTCGCCCGCGACGGCGTCGTCTTCGAGAGCGCCTATTGCAACTCGCCGCTCTGCGCGCCGTCGCGGGCGTCGTTCCTCACCGGGCAGCTCGTCTCCGCGATCGGCGCCTACGACAACGGCGCCGAGTGGCCGGCCGCGACGCCGACGCTGGCGCACTACCTCCGCGCACAGGGCTACTTCACGTGCCTCGCCGGGAAGATGCACTTCCTCGGGCCCGACCAGCTCCACGGCTTCGAGGAGCGGATCACGACCGACGTCTACACCGCGGGGATCGACTGGGTCCCGGACTGGACGCGCCCGCTCGAGGACCGCCTCCCCTGGTACCACGACATGTCGAGCGTCGTCGAGGCGGGCGTGAGCGAGGCGACCCTGCAGCTCGACTACGACGAAGAGATCGGCTTCCGGGCGGTGCGGAAGATCTACGACCTGGCCCGGAGCGACGACGGCCGGCCGTTTTTCCTGCTCGTCTCGTTCACGCATCCGCACGATCCCTACGAGGTGCCGCGCGCGTACTGGGATCGCTACGAGGGCCGTGCAGTCGACATGCCGGCGGTGGCCACGATCCCCGAGCCCGACCCGCACAGCCGGCGCGTGCTCGCGATGTGCGCGGCCGGCGAGCAGGAGCTCACCCCCGAGATGATCCGGGACGCCCGGCGTGCGTACTACGCGGCCACGAGCTACGTCGACGACAAGGTCGGCGAGCTCCTCCACGCGCTCGACTCGACGGGGTTGCGCGAGGACACGATCGTGGTCTTCGCCTCCGACCACGGCGACATGCTCGGCGAGCGAGGGCTCTGGTACAAGATGACGTTCTTCGAGGACTCGGCCCGGGTGCCGCTCGTCGTGCACGCGCCGAAGCGCTTCAGCGCGCGGCGCGTGCCGCAGATCGTCTCGCTCGTCGACCTGCTCCCGACGCTCGCCGAGCTCGCCGGCGGGCTCGAGCCGGCCGATCGGCTCGACGGGACGAGCCTGCTGCCGCTCCTCCGGGGCGAATCTCCCGGCCGGCCCGACGCCGTACTCGGCGAGTACCTCGCCGAGGGAACGCATTCGCCCTGCGTCATGATCCGCCGCGGCCCCCTCAAGTACGTCCACTGCCCGGCCGACCCCGACCAGCTCTACGACCTCTCAGTCGACCCGCGCGAGCTCGCGAACCTGGCCGCGAGCCCGGCCCACGCGGAGGTCGTGCGCGGATTCCGTGCCGAGGTCGAGGAGCGCTGGGACCTCGAGGCGCTCGCGCGGGACGTCCTCGCGAGCCAGCGGCGCCGGCTCTTCGTCTCCCGCGCCCTGTCCGAGGGCGAGCGCACCGCGTGGGACTACCGTCCTCCCGACGACTCGCCCGGCCGGTACGTCCGCGGGCGGGACTTCTGGGAGCCTTTCGGCCGCGCGCGCCTGCGGAGGCCCTAGGAGGCAAAGAGCGTCAGCTCCGGCTCCCGCTCACCCCGCAGCACCTCGAGATCGACCTCGACGCAGCGGATGCCGCGCACGTCGGCGAGCGTGACCGCCTGCGGACGGAAGCGCTGGGCGGCGAGGACTCCGCGACAGCCCGCCAGCGCCGGGTCGAGCCGGATCCGCTCGAGGTAGCGGCCGAGCTGCTCGACCGCCTCGATCGTCGCGACCCGCTTCACCTCGACCGCGACCCACTCCCCGTCCCCGTCGCGGCACATGAGATCCACCGGGCCGATGTCCGTCGGCCACTCGCGGCGCACGAGCCGAAGCTCTTCCCCGAGCGCCCCGGGCTGCGCGGCGAGCTGCTCCTGGAGGTCGCGCTCGACGCCGTCCTTCTCGAGCGCCGACGCCTCGCCCATCTCGTGCGAGACGTCGGAGAGCACCTCGAGCACGCGGATCTCCAGGCGGTCCTCCGTGTTTCCGGCACGCTTCCGGACGACGAGCAGCTCGAGCGGCTCTCCCTCTACCTCGATCGCGGTCGGCGGCGTCATCCAGTTGAGCGGCTTATAACCGCCCGCGTCTGCATGAACGAGCACCGACCCGTCCGACTTCACGATCACGAGTCGCGTCGACTCGGGCAGGACCGCGGTGAGCCGGCCGGTGTAGAGGACCTCGCAGCGGGCGACGATCAGGCGCACGGCCGCGGACCGTACCGTCTCTTTCGGACGTGTCCTGCGGATCGTCAGGCCCGAGCGATCCCGCTCCCCGCAGCCTCGGCCGCGAGAACGGCGCCGACGGCTCGAGATCGGGACAGCGTGATCACGCCTCCGACGACGGCGACCAGAGAGAGCAGGAGGACCGCCCGAACGCCAGGCGGGAAGCTCCAGGGCTCACCGGCGAGCGCCGGCGCGAGGGCGACGGGCACGAGCACGATCAACCCGAAAACGATCGGCGCGACCTGAGTGACTGGCCTCGTCTGCAACGCGGTCATCTCGCTCAAGACGCCGATGCCGGAAACGACTCCCAGCGCCGCGAGCCAGGCGGCGAGACCGGCCCACGCGGAGGTCGAGAAGTCATCGGCTGCGAACTTCGTGGAGAGCCCAGCGCACGCGTACGCCACGCCTGCGCTCGCGGCGACGAGCAAGCCGGAAGAGCGCCGTCTCTCCCCGACGAAGTAGGGCGCCACGACGAGGGCTCCAAGAGCCGCGGCGGCCACGATGAGGCCCGTGCCGCCTGCGTGCCTCGTGCTGTGTGCCGGGGCGGCCCACCCAAGGCCAACCACTCCCACGGCTACAGCGAGGACACCGAGCACATCGCGTCGGCCAACCCTTTCCTCGAGGGCGTAAGCGCCGACGACGAGGAGGAAGACGAGGCTCACCGCGAGGGTGGGCGCGACGAGAGTCAGGGGCGCAAACGAGAGCGCGACCGCCTGCAGCCCCCAGCCGAGCAGGCCGATCGCCGTGCCGAGGATCCAGAGGGGCCGGCGCGCGAGACAACTGAGGAGAGAGAAGCGGAGCGAATGCTCCGCGGGCACCCGGCGCGCCTCCAGCGCCTGCAGTCCGACGGCGACGCTGTAGAGCGCGGACGCCGCGACCGCTGCTCCTAGTCCGACGAGGAGACCCCTCATCGGTCAGCGATCCCGGCCGTCACCCCGGCCGCAGATCTTTCGGCCTCGAGCCGCGCGCGCAGGAGCCGCGCGACGCCGTCGCAGGCCCTCCGGGTCGCCTCGACCGGGCCGGCGCCAGCCTCGGCCGCCGCGGCCATCAGCGCGAGAAAGGAGTCGCCCGCGCCGACGGTATCCGCGAGACCCAACACGGGGTCGACCTCGACCTCCGTCGCGTCGCCGCCGACGAGGACGACCGCCCCCCGCTCTCCCAGCGTCACGACCACGACCGGGACGCCGGTCGCGAGGGCGGCAACCGGATCGATCCCGCCGATCAGGATCGCGGCCTCCTCCTCCCCGAGCTTCAGCACGTCCACGCAACGCACCGTTTGCGGGTCGAGCGGCCCTTCGAGGCGAAGCGGGCCGAGACGCGAAGGTCGCGCCGGCCCCTGACCGTCCAGATAGACACGGCGGCCGCCGGTTGCGAGCGCGGCGAGCGTCTCGGGCGGGAAATCGTCGCGCCACTGGGCCCCGCAGACGACGGTGGAGCATCGTTCGATAGCCCGGGCCATCCAGCTCGCCACATCGAGCGGCGTGAACGGGTTGCCGAGCTCGGCGATCGACTCCGACCACGTCCCGTCCCCGTAGAGCATCACCTCGCAGACATTCGTGCGCCCGGAAGGCCCTTCCTCGATTTCGAGCCCGAAGCCGTGGAGCGGCCGGCGAAGCTCGGGGCTTCCGCCGCGCGTGATCACGAGGGCCGGCCAGACGTCGGCAATCGCCCGCGCCGCGAAGATCGGCGCGCCGCCCAGCCGCTCCTCGACCACCCCATCGGGCCAGGTCGTGCGGTCGAGCACGCTCTGGCCCACGAGCGCGATCACTGCTCGTGCGCCGTCCGGTGAGTACGGCGATGATACTGGCGCGCGAAGAGCAAGTCTGGCAAGGACGCAGGGAGCGTCCATATTCGATGAATACGAACGCGACTGAGGACGCGGCGCGGGGCCGCTTTACAGCCGCCGGGGCGCACCATATTCGCCGGACGGTGCATTAGTTAGGTGTCCTATCCACGGACGTTGTGAACGCGCCTGATCGGGGTCGGTCTCCGAGCGAGCTGTGCGGTCTTTGCCGGTTGTAGTGGTCGAGCCAGTGTGGCAGCGCCTGGTTGCGTTGTCGATGTGAGCGGTAGGCGAGCCCGTAGGCCCACTCGCGCGCCATCGTCTGGTGGAAGCGCTCGACCTTGCCGTTGGTGCGCGGCCGGTACGGCTCGGTGGTGAGGTGGTGGATCCCGTTGCGGGCGAGCAGCTCGCGCAGGGAGCGGTTCTTTATGTAGCTGAAGCCATTGTCGGTCATCAGTCGCTTGGCGACGATCCCGTGCTCGGCGAAGAAGGCGAGCGCGCGTTCGACGAAACCGGTCACCGTCGCGGCTTTCTCGTCGTCGTGGAGCTCGACGTAGCCGAGCCGCGAGTGGTCGTCGACGATCGCGTACGCGTAGTCGTAACCGTCCCTGGTCTCCGGGCTCATCCAGTTGCGCGAGCGCTGCGAGCGGTCGCCGGTCACCTTGTGCCCCGGCCGCAGGAAGCGCGCGTAGCGGCTTGTGTCCATGTGCAGCAGGTCGCCGGGGCAGGGCCACTCGTAGCTGTTGGCCGGCTCCTTTACCGGCTTCGGCGGCCGAGGGATGCCGGCGCGATCGAGCACCTTCCAGACGGTCGAGTGCGCGAAGCCCGTCGCGGCCGCGACCAGACGTGGCCCCCAGCCGGTCTGCCGGCGGCAGACGCAGATCGCCTCCTGCAACTCTGGGGCGAGCTCGCGTGGCGAGTGGCGCGGGCGGCTCGAGCGATCGAACAGACACGCCAGCGTCGCGCGCGCCTCCCCGCTCGCCTCCAGCCAGCGATGCCACCAGCGATGCGCCGTCGCCGGCGAGACGCTGAAGGCGGCCGCGGCCGCCTTCAGCGACAGACCATCCTCGATCGCGCGCACCAGCGCGAAACGACCAGCCAATCCGAGCTTGGCGTTAGCGTGCAGATACATCCGCGCCCTCCTTCGAGCGTAGGTCCGGGAAGACCCACAGCCTCGAAGGAGGGCCGGATAGAACCCACAGCCGTTCACAACCTCTGTAGGCAGGACACCTAGGCCGCCCGACGTTCGGCGTTCGACCACTCTCGGGCGGTCGACCGGCCGCCGGTGCGGCGAGCGATCTGCCGCGCCGCCCAGTCGACGAGGGGAGTCGCGAGCAGCACCGCGCCGCCCGCCACCACGTCGAGGACGAAGTGGTTGCCGCTGGCGATGACCGAGTACGCGACGAGGCCGGGATAGAGTGCCCACAAGAGCTTCGCCCACCGACGGCGAACCAGGGCGAAGCCGGCGACGCCGAGCACGATCGCGTACGAGGCATGCAGGCTCGGCATGGCCGAGTACGGGTTGTTGAGGGCGTCGATCAGGCTGGATTGGAGGTTGACGGCATTCTCGTTGAGCGTGTCGACGAAGCCGCTGCCGGGCACCAGCCGGGGCGGCGCCATCGGGTAGAGGAACAGGACGATCAGCGTGACGTAGTTGGCCGCGAGAAGCGCGTTGCGAACGCGCGCAAAGCGCCGGTTTCGGCGCGCGTAGATCCAGAGCAGGAGGATGGTCGAGACCGTGAACTGGCAGATGAAGTACGTGCGGTTCGCGATGTCCAGGAGGAAGTGCGGCCCACGGAGCACCCAGTTCTGGACGCCGTGCTCCCAGTAGAGTCCGAGCGTACGCTCGAGCTGCGCGACGTCGCGCGCGTTCGTGAGCGCCGTCGCGGCTTCGTGGCGCCCGTAGATCCCCGAGAGCGCGTAGATGAACGTGAAGCTGCCGAGCAGAGCGGCCTGCAGGAAGAAATTCGGCCAGCCCTTCGGGGCAAGGATCGCGAGCCGTGCGGACCCGCGAGAACGGGTCAACGTAATGCGCTCACCCGGCACGGCTCTAGTTTAGGGCAGGACTCGGCCTGGGCCAGACCCATCGGGACGCGGCTCGAACGAGTGCGATTCGGCACCAAACGGGCTCTACGTCGGGCACGAGTCCGATCTCGCCCTCGGCCCCTGAACGGGCGAAAGCCCCGCGTCTTGCAGGGCCTTCTGAGTAGCGGGGGCAGGATTTGAACCTGCGACCTCCGGGTTATGAGCCCGGCGAGCTACCTGGCTGCTCCACCCCGCGTCGCGACATCAAGGATACCAGAGCTCCCCTGGTACGATCGCCCGCGTGCCCTGGTGGACGTGGATCGCGATCGGCATCTTCGTGATCGCCGCCGCCGGGGGGGCGGCCGCGCTAGTCCTCCTCGGGCTGCGAGCGTTCCGGGGCCTCCGGGCCTCCGGAGCGGGCGTCTCGGCGGCCCTCGGCGAGCTCACGCGCGCGGGCGAGCGGCTGGCGGCTTCCGGCGAGGCGCTGAGCGGCCGGAGCGAAGAGCTCCAGCGCACGCTCGCGCGGTTGCGCGCCTCGATCCGCCGGCTGTCGGCGCTCCTCCGGGCGCTCGCGGACGCGCGGGACACGGTCATGCGCGCCGTCGCGCTCGTCCCGCGCAAGTGACGCGCGTCGGCGTCGTCGATCTCGGCACGAACTCGACACGGCTGCTCGTGGCGGACGTCGACGGCGGGGCAGTGCGCGAGGTCGAGCGGTGCCTGCGAATCACCCGGCTCGGGGAGGGCGTGGACGAGGGGCGCCGCTTGATCCCGGCGGCGATGGCGCGCGTCCGCCGCGTCCTCGGCGAGTACCAGCGCCGGATGCACGTGCTCGGGGCCGAGCGGACGCTCGCGATCGCGACGAGTGCCTTCCGCGACGCTGCGGACGGCGAGGCCTTCCTCGCGGAGATCGAGAGGGAGTTCGGCTTCCAGACGCGGCTGCTCTCCGGGGGCGAGGAGGCCCTGACGATGTTCCGCGGTGTCGCCACCGGGCGGGACGTGGCGGAGAGGACGCTCCTCGTCGACGTCGGCGGCGGGTCGACCGAACTCGTGCTCGGCGGCCCGGGCGGCGTCGAGTTCCACGCGAGCCTCGACCTCGGCTGTGTCCGCCTGACGGAGCGGTTCCTCGTGGGTGACCCACCGCTTCCCGAGGAGCTCGGCGCGTGCACCGAAGCCGTGCGCTCGGTGCTCGCCGACCGCGTTCCCGGCACGGTGCGCCCGTCGGCGGCGATCGGCGTCGCCGGCACGGTCACGACGCTTGCGACGATCGACCTGGGTCTTGCGGAGGAGGAGCCTGACGTCGTCGACCGCCACGTGCTGACGACGACCTGGGTCGCTGAGGAGCTCGACCAGCTCGCCGGCACGACCGTGGCGGAGCTGCGAGCCGTGAGGGGGATCCACCACGACCGCGCCCCGGTCATCGTTGCGGGCGTGGTCGTCGTCCTCGAAACGCTCCGCCGCTTCGGGCTCGACGTCCTCGAGGTGAGCGAGCGCGACGTCATGCACGGCGCCGCGCTCCTCGCCGCGGAGCTCCCCACTTCGGCCGCGCGAGGAACGCCGTCCGGCGCGCAAAGTTGTTCGTAGCCATTGCGGAATCGGCACATTCCGTCACACACTTGCGCACCCCGTTCGAGCTAGCATCCGGTACCGGGGCTCGTGGGTCCCCCCACCCAGGGTGGGGGAACGGCCTTTCACTCCTCCTGGAGAGGCGTCGGCGCCTCGTCTTCCGCGAGCTTCCGGACGAGGAGCTCGCGTGGCAGCACGCCGAGCAGACGCCCGTCCTGGACGACCGGGAGCCGCTCGAGGCCTCGCTCGGCCATCAGGTGAACCGCCTCGTTGAGCGGCGTCTCCGGTCCCACGGTCGTCATCTCCTCGCTCAGGTCGGCCGCCGTGAGCTCCGACACGTCACGGCCCGTCGCGACCGCACGCGCGAGCGACTCGAGCGTGACGCAGCCGACGAGCCGGTCGCCGTCCACCACGAGGACACTTCGCACGGACGGCCGCGTCAAGACCTCAGCCGCCTCGCGCGCGCTCGCGCCGGCGGGCAGGACACGGGGGTCCGCGACGAGCGCCTCGCGGGCGATCACGGGTAGACGCCCCGCGCCTCGAGCGCGCGGGCGACCTCCCGGATGCTCGTCACGAGCGCGGCCCGCCGCAGCGTGAGCCCTTCGCTCTCGCTCAGCGCCCAGACGGCGCTGACCGCGTCGCGCATGAGCTCGCCGAGACGCGACCGGATCTCCTCCACTCCCCAGAAGAGGCGCTGCATGTCCTGCACCCACTCGAAGTACGAGACAACGACCCCGCCCGCGTTCGTGAGAATGTCGGGGAGGACGACGACGCCGCGCTCGGCGAGGATGTCGTCCGCCTCGAGCGTCGTCGGGCCGTTCGCCCCCTCGGCGACGAGCCGGGCAGCGACGCGACTGGCGTTCTCGCCCGTTAGCTGCTTTTCGGTCGCGGCGAGCACGAGAACGTCGCACGGAAGCTCGAGGAGCTCCGCGTTCGTCACGGCTCGGGCGCGCGGGTAGCCGGCGAGCTCGCGCCGCTCTCGGAGCCAGGCGTCCACTTCGGCGAGGTCGAGCCCGCTCTCGGCGTGGACTCCGGCGACGATGTCCGAGACCGCGACGACACGCGCTCCGTGCCCGACGAGCTCATGCGCCGCGACCGCCCCGACCTTCCCGTACCCCTGGACGACGCAGGAGGCGCTGTCGAGGCTCCGGCCGAGCCGCTGCACCGCCTCCTCGACGACCATCACGACCCCGATCCCTGTCGACTCCGGACGGAGCACCGAGCCGCCCACCGAGATCGGCTTGCCGGTGACGATCTCCGGCACGACGTGTCCGACCTGCATCGAGTACGTGTCCATCATCCACGCCATCGTCTGGTCGTCCGTCGCCATATCCGGGGCGGGGATGTCGCGATGCGGGCCGATGATGGGCAGGAGCTCCGACGTGAAGCGACGGGTGATGCGCTCGAGCTCGGTCGTCGAGAGGTTACGAGGGTTGCAGCGGACGCCGCCCTTGGCGCCGCCGTACGGGAGGCGAAGGAGCGCGCACTTCCACGTCATCCACATGGCGAGCGCCGCGCACTCCCCAAGCGTCACCGCTTTGTCGTAGCGGATGCCACCCTTCGTCGGCCCGAGGACGCTCGAGTGCTGCACGCGGTACCCCGGGTAGACGCCGAGCGAGCCATCGTCCCGCCGCATCGGGATCGAGACCGAGAGCGCGCGCTCCGGGTAGCGCAGCACCTCGGCGATCCCCGGGTCGATGCCTGCGTGCTCGAGCGACTGGTCGAACTGCCCGATCGCCTGGCGGTAGAGCGGGTCGTCGAGCTCCGGGGGCAGCTCGCCGCGCGTGATCGTGATCGGCTTCACGGAAGCCACGGACGGAGTCTAGTCCTCGGACTCCACGAGCAACGTGAGCCCCTCGAGGGCGAGGACGCGGACGTGCTCCCCGGGATCGGCGCCCCCGGGGCAACGAGCTTGCCAGAGCTCGCCCTCGATCCTCACCTGCCCGCTCGGCCGGCAGGTCGAGACCACCTCGGCCCGCGCGCCGATCATCGCCTCCGCGCCGACCTGCACGCGCTTCCGCTTCGAGCGCCGGATCCAGAACGCCGTCTGGCTCAGCTCGACCACGCCGGCGAGCCCGACCGCGACCGCTCCCCACGGCGAGTCGAGGACGAAGATCGCGAGAAGGACAGCAGCGACGAAGAGCACCGGCTACAGGGTATGGCCGCCGGGGCGAGCGCCCGCGCGACCCTCAAGGGATCCCCGGCTTCTGCCGAAGTAAGACTTGACGTGAGCCAGGAAGCGACAACCTGCCACCACGACTGGCGCTGGGGGTTTGCGGGGATGCCGATGGAGGCCTGGTTCGGGCACGAGTCCGCCGCCTTCCTGCGCTCGGCGAGGCCGAAGCTACGCCATTGCCTCTCTTGCCGCCAGACCGAGCGATTCAACCCGAACGCCGGCCACTGGGGCGAGTGGGAGCAGATCCCCGAAGCAGAGACCGCGAGCCCGGCGAGCGGTAGCCCGACCGAGGAGCTTCCCCGGGCTTCCTGACGCCGGAGTCGGCCCGAAACCCTGACGGGAGGGCTCCCCAGACCGAGCGGCTCGAGAGCCCCGTCTCCACGGGGCTCCTCTCTATGCCGGGGGCGAGACTCGAACTCGCACGGGCTTTCGCCCAGAGGATTTTAAGTCCCCCGCGTCTACCGTTTCGCCACCCCGGCCGCCGGCCTCATTCTAGGTCCCCGGCTTGAGCGCGCTGACCGGGAACCCCTCGGGACCCTTGCCCCGGTACGCGTCTCGGAAGCTCGTGAACGCCTGCTCGCTGAAGCCCCGCGAGCACGTCATCAGGTGCGTCCACGCCGTGAGCGCGATCTTCCCGCCGAGTTGCGGCAGCGGCGCAACGACCATGGCGTCCGGGTCGGCGCTGTACCAGGCGACGATGCGGGAGACCTGCGTTCGCGACACCTTGTCCCCGTACTGGACGATGACGCCGCCGTGCTCGAGGTTGTGGACGAGGCGGAACTGCTCGACCGGCTGGTCGTAGATGTTCCAGATCGCCGGCTGCGGGTAGTGCGGGCCGCTCGTCGGCGGGAACGACTTGTACCTGAAGCTCTTCTTCACCTGGAGGACGTGCTGCCGGCCGAGAGGCGGGAATTCCTGCGCGACGCAGCCCGTGCCGGCGAGGGCGGCTGCGCCGAGCTTCCCGCCCCCACCCCCGCCTCCGCCGCTCGTCACCAGCACGATCACGATCGCGACGGCCGCGACGACGCCTCCACCGACGACGCCGAGGAAGAGCTTCGTCTGCCGCGGATCGCGGGGGGCGCGCGGAGAACGCGGGCCCTGCGCAGCGCGCGGCTCGGTGCGGCGCCTGGGCGCCTGCACCTGCCTGGGCGGGGTCGGAACCTTGCTCTTCTTCTTGGCCACGGGCAGCGAAACGTATCAGGCGGTCACGCGGGCTCTCTCACCGAAGAAGCAGGCCACGGCGTCGACGTCGGCCACGACCGGGCACGGCGGGAGAGCGTCGAGGAAGCGCCGCCCGTACGCGCGCGTGCGGAGGCGCTGGTCGAGGATCGCCACAACTCCCCGGTCCCCGTGGCCGCGGATGAGCCGGCCGAAGCCCTGACGGAGCTGGAGGACGGCGCTGGGAAGCGCGTAGCCGGCGAACCAGTCGCCCCCGAGCGCCGCGATCCGCTCGCAGCGCGCCTCGACCATCGGGTCGCCGGGCGCCGCGAAGGGGAGCTTGTCGATGACGAGGAGCGAGAGCGACTCGCCCTGGACGTCGATCCCCTGCCAGAAGGTCGACGTCGCGAAGAGGACCGAGTCGACTTCCTCGCGGAAGCGCTCGAGGAGCCGCTCGCGCGGCGCGTCGCCCTGGCGGAGCACCGTGTACGGAAGCCGGCTCCCCGCCCGCTCCACGAGCTCGTCCAGGGCCCGGTACGACGAGGTGAGGACGAGCGCGCGCCCGCGCGAAAGGCGGCAGAGCGAGACGACCTCGTCGGCGAGAGCGGCGTAGTACCGCGGCGTGCGGGGCTCAGGCAGTCGGTCGGGCACGTAGAGGAGCGCCTGCTCGCGGTAGGCGAAGGGCGACGGGAGGACGACCTCGCGGGCCTCGTCGAGCCCGAGCCGCGCGCGCAGGAAGTGCGCCTCGAGGGTCGCGGAGACAAGGATCGCGGTCGTCGGCCCCTCCCAGAGGCGCTCGCGCAGGAGCTCCGAGACGTCCACCGGCGCCCACACGAGCGCCCCCGGCTCGGCCCAGGCGACGAGGTCCGGGTCGCCGAAGGAGAAGCAGGTGCCGAGGTCGTCGGCGGCTCGAAGCGCGCGCTTGGCAAGTAGGTCGAGCTCCTCGCCCCCGCCGCGCAGCGCCTCCGCGAGCTGGACGAGGGCGTCCGTCAGCGCTGCGAGGAGGTCCAGCACCGGCTCGAGCTCCCGCTCAGTGAGACGGAGGCGCCCCGACTCGGGCTCGAGCGCCCCGATCGCGGCCGACGCGATCCGGTCGAGCTCCGCGAGCGCGCGCCCCGGCGGGGCGGCCGCCTCCTCCCGGCAGGTTCGCTCGACGTCGCGTGCGAGGAGGCGGAGGCCGGCCAGGGAAACGCGGCCGCCGAACCAGGCGGCCGCGGCCTCCTCGAGCCGGTGAGCCTCGTCGAAGACGACGGCGTCGTGCTCGGGGAGGATGCCCACGCCCTCGCCCGAGCGACCACGCAGCGCGAGGTCGGCGAAGTAGAGCGCGTGGTTCACGATTACGAGCTCGGCCTCGGAGGCGCGCTCGCGGGCCTGCTCGGAGAAGCAGGTCGCGACGAAGGGGCAGGTCTTCTTGCGGCAGCGGTCCGGCCCGACGGCGAGGTCGGACCAGAGCGTCGGGCTCGGCTCGAACGGAAGCTCGGCGCGGTCGCCCGTCTCCGTGGTCTCGATCCAGTCGCGCAGCCGCTCGAACTCGCGCGCGTCCCCGGCCCTGCGGAAGAGCGCTCCCGCCGAGCCGCCGAGGAGCTCGAGGCTCTGGAGGCTCCGCCTGCAGAGGTAGTTCTGCCGGCCCTTGAGGACGGCGCAGCGCACCTCCCGCCCGATCGCCTGCGCGGCGACGGGCACGTCCTTCGTCAGGAGCTGCTCCTGGAGCGCCTTCGTCGCGGTCGCGACGACGACCCGGCGGCCCGAGAGAAGCGCCGGGACGAGATAGGCGAGGCTCTTCCCGGTGCCCGTGCCGGCCTCGGCGAGGAGGTGCTCGCCGAGCTCGAGGGCGTCCTCGATCTCGAGCGCGAGCGCAGCCTGCTCCGGCCGCGGCTCGAAGCCGGGCAGCGCAGCGGCAAGCCTGCCGCCGGGAGCGAAGAACGTGCGCACGAGCGTTCGGAGGGTAC
>JBGPNP010000010.1:0-18792 GCA_041487575.1 Gaiellaceae bacterium
AGGGCGAGGTGATCGGGCTCTTCCTCGAGGAGGAGATCCCGCGCGGCCTCTCGATGGCCGAGACGATCGCCGCCATTCGCGAGCAGGGCGGGCTCGTCTACCTCCCCCATCCCTTCGACCGGCTGCACACGATCCCCGACGCGCCGACGCTCCACCGGCTCCTGCCGGAGATCGACGCCTTCGAGGTCTACAACGCCCGCCTTCTCTTCGAGGGCTACAACGACGAGGCGCTGCGCTTCGCGCGCAAGTACAACCTGACGATGGCCGCCGGCTCGGACGCGCACGTCCTCCAGGGCGTCGGCACGGGGCTCGTCCGCATGCGCGCCTTCGAGACGCCGGAGGAGTTCCTCCTCTCCCTGCGGAGCGCGGAGATCCTACGCCGGCCGAAGCCGCTCTTCTACCTCCAGAGCCTGAAGTGGATGGCAGGGATTCGCGGCGGTTCCCGCCGCGAATCCCTAGGATCGATCACCTCGAAGTAGAGAGGGGATTCGCCGCTCCAGCGGCGAATCCCATTCGAGTTGCCAAGCGACGAAATCTCCGAGCGGTATCTGAAGTAGGCGATCGCCGAGATCAACGAGCTCGGCGACGAGATCGCACGGGCCGCCGGGCCGGAGCGCTCGATCGTGCTCGGCTCGGGGCACCCGCTCGCCGACGTCTTCCTCCTCAAGTACGGGCCGCAGGCCGCGGAGATCCACGAGGGGGTCGCGTTCTTCGGGCGCGCGGGACAGGCGATCCTCAAGTCGATCCAGCGCCTGAACGTCGACCCGACGGCTGTCTACGGAACGAACTGCTTGAAGTACGAGGGCGCCGACGAGGAGGAGGCGCGCGCCTGGCTCGCCCGTGAGCTCCACGTCGTCCAGCCGAAGCTCGTCGTCGTCATGGGGCAAGATGCGCTCGCGTGCCTGAACGCCGTCCGCTTCCCCCTCTCGTCCAAGCTCGAGGACACGCCGGGAGCGATCCAGCGCTTCACCCCGACGATCGACGCGCTCGTGACCCCGGACATCGACGCCGCCCTGGACGAGCAGCCGGCCAAGCGCGCGTTCTGGGAGGCCTTCAAGGCGATCGGGCCCTGGTGGTCCGAGCTGCCGCCCTACTGACGCTGGTCGGGCTCCTCGCCGCCTACTACGCGGCGGCGGAGAGCCTGCCGAGCTTCACGCTCTGGGGGGACGTTGCCTGGCTCGGGCTCGTGCTCATGCCGGCGGCGTTCGCACTCGTCGGGCTCGCGCTTCCCGTCGAGCAAGCGCTCCGGTCGCAGCGCCTCGCCTGGGGGGTGGCCGGGCTCGGAGCTGCGACGGCCGTCCTTTCGGTCGCCGGTCTCGACGTCGCCGCGAACTTCCTGAAGCTCGCCGCGGTCGCCCTCGCCGGCTTCTGGTTTCTCCACTTCTTCGAGGCGGTGAGCTGGATCGTCCTCGTCGCGCTCCTGATCATCCCGGTGGACATCTACTCCGTCGCCCGCGGGCCGACAAAGGCGATCACCGAGAACCAGCCCCAGGTCTTCGACGCCCTCTCCATCTCGTTCCCGATCCCGGGCGAGCACAACGCGGCGGAGCTCGGCCTCCCGGACGTCCTCTTCTTCTCGCTCTTCCTGGCCGCGGCGCAGCGCTTCGGCCTCCGCCTCGGCTGGACCTGGCTCACGACAGCGTTCTCGTTCGGAGCGACGCTCGCTCTCGCGGTCGCCTTCGACGTCGCCGGCCTGCCGGCGCTCCCGCTCCTCTCGGTCGCATTCGTCGCCGTGAACGCCGACCGGCTCTGGGCCGCCTACCGCGCCCGCGGCGGAATCGTCTAGCGACGCAACGGTCGAAAGTGCAGCCACGTGGCTGAGCGAAGTTGCGCGCGCCTATCCATGCTCCGCCGGGGCACGGAACGCATCGCATCGGGCCACGCCTCGCCCCTCGCCGCGACACGGCTGGTTGCCGTCACGCATCATGACGCCTATGCGGCGTGACCTGCCCTCCGGCACCGTAACCTTCCTCTTCACGGACGTCGAGGGTTCGACCAGGCTCCTCCACGAGTTGGGCACGGAGGGCTACTCGCAGGCGCTCGCCGAGCACCGCCAGGTCCTGCGCGAGGCCTTCTCGGCACATGGCGGCATCGAGGTCGATACGCAGGGTGACGCGTTCTTCTACGCTTTCCCGACCGCGCCGGGGGCTCTGCAGGCTGCGCTGCGGGCGCAGGAGGCGCTCGCCTCCGGCGCGATCCGGGTACGGATCGGACTGCACACCGGTACCCCGCACCTGGCCGACGAAGGCTACGTCGGCGTCGATGTCCACCGCGCGGCGCGTATCGCCGCGTGCGGCCACGGAGGGCAGGTGCTCGTCTCGTCCTCGACGGCCGCACTCGCAGGGACGGGTCGCCTTCGCGAGCTCGGCGAGCACCGGCTCAAGGACCTATCAGCACCCGAGCGGATCTACCAGCTGGGAGACGAGGACTTCCCGCCGCTCAAGAGTCTCCACCAGACGAACCTGCCGATCCCGGCGACCGCCTTCCTGGGCCGCGAGCGAGAGCTCCAAGAGGTGTTGGGGCTCCTCGCGCAGGCGGACGTCCGCCTGCTCACGCTAACCGGCCCCGGGGGCACGGGCAAGACCCGGCTCGGCATGCAGGCGGCCGCCGTGGCGTGCGAGCGCTTTCCCGACGGCGTCTGGTGGGTGCCGCTCGCTCCGCTGCGCGATCCCGAGCTCGTGCTGGAGACGGCGGCCCAAACGCTCGGCGCCACAGACGGCCTCGCCGACCACATCGGCGAGAAGCGCCTCATGCTCCTCTTCGACAATTTCGAGCAGGTGATCGAGGCGGCCCCCGAGCTCTCCGAGCTACTTGCGGCCTGCCCTCGGCTCGAGCTGCTCGTAACGAGCCGTGAGCTGCTTCGCGTTCCCGGCGAGCAGGCCTATCCGGTCCCGCCGCTGGACCCGCAGGACGGGACGAACCTATTCCTCGCACGGGCGCGTGCAGCGGAACCTGGATTCGTCGCCGGCCCAGCCGTGCCGGAGCTCTGCCGGCGGCTCGACAACCTGCCGCTCGCGCTCGAGCTGGCGGCGGCGCGGGTGCGCATCCTCTCTCCCGAGCAGCTCCTGGCGCGACTCTCGGAGCGGCTCGACCTGCTCAAGGCAGGCCGTGGCGTCGACGTGCGGCAGCGGACGCTCCGAGCGACGATCGAGTGGTCCTACGAGCTGCTCGACGACGAAGAGAAGAGGCTCTTCGCGCAGCTCGCGGTCTTCGCAGGCGGCCGCACGCTCGAGGCGGTGGACGAGGTCACGGAGGCCGACCTCGACGTCCTGCAGTCGCTCGTCGACAAGAGCCTCCTGCGCCACTCAGGCGAGCGCTTTTGGATGCTGGAGACGATCCGCGAGTACGCACTGGAGCGGCTCGAGGAGTCGGGCGAGGCGGAGGCCGTGAGGCGCCGGCATGCTCTCTACTTCCGGAAGTTGGCGGCGCGGCTGGATGCGGCGCTGCGAGCGGGCGAGCCCGAGGAAGGACCCGTGTCCGTAATCGGGCTCGAGATCAACAACGTGCGCGCAGCCGTCGAGTTCGGCCTCGAGGCAAAGGATACGGATCTCGTCCGGGAGATCACAGCCTCCCTCTCGATGTACTGGATCGTCCACGGCTTCTACCCCGAGGCCCGATCCTGGCTCGAGCGTGCGCTCGCGCTTGGCGACAAGGAAGACGACACGAGACGACGGCTGCTCTCCGCGCTGGCCACCGTCGCGTACAGTCAGGGCGACCATGCGTTGGCCGTAGCCGCCTCCGATGCGGCCGCGTCGCTCGCCATGCGCCTGGGCGGAGTCACCGAGCGCTTCGAGCTCCTGAAGGAAGGGGCGACAGCAGCGCTTATGAAGGACGACTACGAGGTCGCTGAGAACCTGTACGAGAAAGCGCTCTCCGTGGCGATGGACGTCGACAACGGCGTTGGCGCCTCGTCATGCCGGCTCAACCTCGCGTACCTGGCAAACAAGACTGGGCGGCACGACCGCGCAGACGCGCTGCTCACGGAGAACCTCCCGTTCGTCCGCGCGAAGGGACAGACGCGATGCGAGGCTTACACACTCGCAAGCATCGCGGAGACGCTGGTCTTTCGCGACCGCGCACAGGACGCTGCCAAAGATGCCGGCGGAGGCGCGAGACGTGCGCTCCAGATCGGAGACAGGCCTCTCGTGGCCTTCTCCCTCGACCTGTTCGCTGCATCGGCAGCGGCGCGCGGGGACGTTGGGCGCGCGGCCATCATCCTCGCTGCCACAGAGGTGCTGCGCGAGGCAATGGAGATCGAATGCGACGAGGACGAGGAGGCGATCCGCGCGCCCACCGTCGCATCCGTCAAGCGTTCGCTCGGCGAGGCCGCCTTCGCCGAGGCCTGGGAGGAGGGCCGCATGCTTTCCCCCGACGAGGCGGTCGCGCTCGCCCTCGACTCCCTCGACTGAGCACGCCGTGGGCGGAAGGAGAGCAGCCGCGCGCTGGCTTCGCGGGCCTGCGACTCATTCTCGAGCGGCGGATGGCTCGGAGCGAGGGTGGATCAGACTGACACAAGCCGGTCGGACGGCATGGTTGGGTAACCGACGGGAGCGGGCGACGACGATCCTCCGTCGCGGCTTGCCGCGGCCGGCCTTCCCGCTGCCAGCGTTGCTGAGGCGTTGCTGGCAGTACCAAACGCGCTCGACGACGCCGGCGTCTGCACGAGTCGACGGCTACGCACTTGTCGTGGGCGGACGCGTTGGGCCCGGCGAGCCAGATGCGGAGGCCTCCGACCATAGACGCCGACCACTCAGCCCACGATCGGACGCCGCCATGACACCTCCGGCACGTCGATCCGAGACTCACGGCGTCACTGCACCGCCGGCCCCGACCGCAAGGGAGGTACGGCGTGATCTTCACGACAGACCTGGCACTGCCCGAGGGTCCCGTCCTGCGGCGGGGCTCGTCCACGACCCGGTGGCCGGCCCCGAATACCTGAAGCGCGTGGCCCTCGGGCGCTTCGGGCAGCCGGTCGAGATCGCGAACGCGGTTCTGTTCCTCGCCTCGGACGAAGCCTCCTACGTCACCGGCGAGGATCTGATCGTCGATGGCGGCACGACGCTGGGAGCGTGCTCGACATCCCTGAGGGCTCGGTTCCCGGGATCGAGCGGTGATGGAGAGCGCGGTCGCGCTAACGCGTGAAGAGCGCGACGGTCTCGATGTGCGGCGTGTGGGGGAACATGTCCACGGGCCGCGCCCGCTCGAGGCGGTAGCCCCATTCCGTGACGAGCTCCTTCGCGTTCCCGGCGAGCGTCGTCGGGTTGCAGGAGACGTAGACGATCCTCGGCGCCTCGAGACGCGCGATCCGACGCAGGGCTTTGCCGGAGAGGCCGGCCCTGGGCGGGTCGACGACGACGACGTCCGGCGGGCCCGCTCGTGCTCGGAGGTCCTCGATCGCGTCGCCCACCTCGCCGGCGAAGAAGGCGGCGTTGACGATTCCGTTCAGGTCGGCGTTCTCGAGCGCGCAGGCGACCGATTCCTGCGAGACCTCGATCCCCCAGACCGTGAGCGCGTCCGCTGCCAGCGTGAGCCCGATCGTGCCGATGCCGCAGTAGAGGTCGTAGACGGTCTCGTTCCCGGTCAGGCCGGCGTACTCGATCGCGAGGCGGTAGAGCTGCTCGCACATGGCGGTGTTCGTCTGCAGGAACGCGTGCGGGCGCAGCCGGAAGCGCAGGCCGAGGATCTTCTCCTCGATCGCCTCCTCGCCCCAGAGGACTTCGCTCGGGAGGTTCGTCACTTCGGCGGGCCGGTCGTTCACGGCCCAGCGGATCGAGCGGACCTCGGGGAAGCGGCGCAGCACGGCGACGAGACCGTCTCGGCCGGGAAGCCCACCGGGCGCCGTCACGAGCAGGACGAGCGCCTGCTCTGTGTTGCGCCCCTCGCGGACGACGAGGTGGCGGAGGTAACCCTCGTGAGTCACCTGGTCGTAGGCCTGGAGCCCTTCGGCGCGCGCCCAGCCGTCGACCGCCTCGCGGACGGCGTTGCCGAGGTCGGTCGTGAGCCAGCAGCGCTCGACGTCGAGCACCTCGTCCCAGCGGCCAGCCTTGTGAAGGCCGAGCGCGGGGCCCGCCGGCGTCTGCGCGAACGAGTACTCCATCTTGTTCCGGTAGTGGAAGGCCGACTCGGCGGGAAGCGCCGGCTCGAGCTGGAAGCCGGAGAGCCCGCCGATCCGCTGCAGCGCGTCCGCGACCTGCGCGGCCTTGGCCTCGAGCTGAGCGTCGTAGGCAAGGTCCTGGAAGCGGCAGCCACCGCACTCGCCGAAGTGGACGCAGGGCGCGTCGACGCGCTGCGCCCCGGGCTCGAGCACCTCGATCGCCGTGGCCTCCGCGTGGTTGCGCTTGACCATCGTGACGCGAGCCCGGACGAGGTCGCCGGGGAGCCCGCGGCGGACGAAGACGACGAAGCCGTTCAGGCGGGCGACGCCGTTCCCGCCGTAGGCGAGGCTGTCGATACGGAGCTCGAGCTCGTCGTCTCTCCGGACCGGCGCAACCATCCATCGATCGTAGCGACCGGGCAGCGCGGGGGCGCCGGTCGCCCCGCGGAGAATCGGCACGAAGCGGGCACGGACCCGGCACGGTCCGTCACACACACGCGCGGATTTCGGCGTTAGGATCGGAGCCGGGTGGTGGGCCGGGGTGCCCCGGAGGATGACGCGACTAACGAAGCGTCGTGACGAAGACGTTGCGCGTCCGCGGCCCGTCGAACTCGCAGAAGAAGATCCCCTGCCACCGGCCGAGGGCGAGCTCGCCCGCCTGCAGCGGCACGACGACGGAGGTCGCGGTAAGCGCGGCGCGGATGTGCGACCACGGGTTCACCTCGCCCGACTCGATGTGCTCCCACTCCCAGCCGTCCTGGACGATCTTTTCCAGCGCGCGCTCGACGTCCCGGGCGACGGCCGGGTCGGCGTGCTCCTGGATGATGACCCCGGCCGTCGTGTGGGGGACGTAGACGAGCGCGGCAGCGCCGTCGTCCGCCCCGTCGAGCGCCGCGCGCACCTTCGCGGTCACGTCGACAACTTGGGTTCTCCGCTCCGTCTTCACCTCGAACTCCCGCACCGCCGCTATCCTACGGCACCGATGCGGCAGGCCTCCCGGGTCATCGATCTCCACACCTACAGGGAGGAGACCGACAGGTTCCTCGCCGCGCTCGACGAGGAGTACTACCTCCACTTCGCCGGGCTGAAGGACGCCTTCGAGCTCGCGCCGATCTACGAGCGCTACTCCGACCTGACCACGCTCGACGCCTGCGAGCGGCTTGCTGACGCGGCGGGGGAGTCGAACGGAGGCGTCCGCGAGCTCTGGCGCTTCGCGTGCGAGGGCTACCTCGGCGAGCTCACGGTCTCGGACGACGAGGAGGTCGCGAACCTGGAGGCAACCGCGGCCGTCCGGGTCGACGGCGACGTGATCGGCTACCGGATGCTCAAGCCGACGATTGCGAACGAGCCAGACCGGGGCCGCCGCGAGCGGCTCGAGAGGGCTCGCGAGGAGCTCGTCGGCGAGCTCTTCGACCCGATCTACCGGCGCGCCGCGGAGACTCTCCGCGCGGGCGCCCGCACCCTCGCCGGCACGAGCTACCGCGAGCTCTACGAACGGCTCGGCTTCGACCTCGAGGGGCTCGCAGCCCAGTGCCGGCACCTGCTGGCGGAGACCGAGGAGCTCTACGTCGCCGCGCTCGACCCCCTCCTGCGCCGCCGCCTCGGCGTCGGGCTCGCGGAGGCGCGCCGCTGGGACATCCAGCGCTTCTTCCGGGCGTCCGAGTGGGACCCGGCGTTCCCCGCCGACCGGATGCTCGCCTCCCTCGAGGCGACCCTCGCCGGGCTCGGCATCGACCTCCGCTCCCAGCGCAATGTCGAGCTCGACCTCGAGCCGAGGCCGAAGAAGACGCCGCGCGCGTTTTGCACGCCGATCGAGGTGCCCGGCCGCATCGTTCTCGTCATCCAGCCGATCGGCGGCCCGGACGACTGGCTCAGCCTCTTCCACGAGGCGGGCCACACCGAGCACTTCGCGCACACGGCGCCCTCGCTGCCCGTCGAGGCAAGGCGCCTCGGCGACAACGCGGTCACCGAGGGCTGGGCCGCGCTCTTCGAGCTCCTCGTCGCCGACCCGGCCTGGCTCTCGCGGCGGCTCGACTTCGCCCGGCCCGAGGAGTTCGCGGCCGAGGCCGCAGCCAACCACCTCTACATCGTGCGGCGCTACTGCGGGAAACTCCTGTACGAGCTCGAGCTGCACGCCGACGGCGAGCTCGACTCGATGCCGGCCCGTTACGTGGAATGGATCACGGAGGCGACGAAGATCGAGCCGGCCGAGGCCGACTTCCTCGCCGACGTGGACGACGGCTTCTACGCATCGAGCTACCTCCGCTCATGGGCCTTCGAGGCCCAGATGCGCGCGTTCCTCTTGGAGCGCTTCGGCACAGCCTGGTTCGCCGGCCGCAACGCCGGCGACCTTCTCCGCGAGCTCTGGTACGAGGGCCAGAGCCTGACCGCAGACGAGCTCGTCCGGGAGGTGACCGGCTCCCCGCTCGACATGAGCTCGATCGCCGAGCGCCTGTCCGAAGCCCTCGCATAGGGGCCGACTCACGGGCCGGCGCTAGGATGGCGCCCGTGAACGGCGAGCACCTGAAGGGGCGCGACTTCCTCCGGGTGAACGACTGGAGCCCGGAAGAGCTCCGCAGCGTGCTCGATCTCGCCGACCGGCTCAAGGCGGAGCACGCGCAAGGAATCATCCACCGGACCCTCGAGGGGCGGGTCGTCGGGATGATCTTCACCAAGCCCTCGACCCGCACGCGCGTGAGCTTCGGGGCCGGCGTCGCGCAGCTGGGGGCCTCCGCGCTCCCCCTCTCCGAAGCCGAGCTCCAGCTCTCGCGCGGCGAGCCGATCCCGGACACCGCCCGGGTGCTCTCGCGCTACCTCGACGCCATCGTCATCCGCACGTTCTCGCACGCGGAAGTCGAAGAGCTCGCCGCCTACGCCGACATCCCGGTCGTGAACGGGCTCACGGACGACTTCCACCCGTGCCAGGCGCTCGCCGACGTGATGACGATCCGCGAGCGCTTCGGCGCGCTCGAGGGCGTCCGCGTCGCCTACCTCGGGGACGGCAACAACGTCTGTCACTCGCTCATGGTCGCCTGCGCGAAGCTAGGCGCACGCTTCACGGCGGCCACGCCCCCGGGCTACGAGCCGAGCGACCTCGTCGTCGGCTGGGCGCGGGCGGCCGCCGAGGCCTCGGGCGCGTCGGTCGAGCTCACGAGCGACCCGCGCGGGGCCGCCGAGGGCGCCGACGTCCTTTACACGGACGTCTGGACGAGCATGGGCCAGGAGGCCGAGCGAGAGCGCCGCCTCCGTGACCTCGGCGGCTACCGGCTCGACGACGACATAGTGGCCCTCGCCTCCGAGCGGGCGATCGTCCTCCACTGCCTCCCGGCGCACAGGGGCGAGGAGATCACGGCCGCAGTCCTCGAGGGACCGCGCTCGGCCGTCTGGGACCAGGCCGAGAACCGGCTGCACGCGCAGAAGGCCCTCCTCGCCCTCATCGTCCCCTGAACCCGGATGATCCCGCTCCGCGACATCAACCCGACCAAGAGCGCCCCGGTCGTCACCGTGGCCCTGATCGCCGCCAACTTCGCCGTCTGGGCCGGCTACGAGATTCCGCACGGCCTGGCGGCGTCGATCACGTCCTTCGGCTACTACCCGTGCGAGGTGAACGCCTCCTGCCTCGGGTACCAGATCGGCCACAGCTGGGTGGTCACGGCCTTCACGGCCATGTTTATGCACGGCGGCTGGGAGCACATCATCGGCAACATGCTCTTCCTCTGGATCTTCGGGAACAACATCGAGGACGCGCTCGGCCACGTCCGGTTTGCCGCCTTCTACGTAGTCGGCGGACTCGCGGCCACGGCCGCTCAGACCGCGGTCACCCTCGGCTGGGGCTCGGGGGCGGACGCGATGATCCCGAACGTCGGCGCGAGCGGGGCGATCGCCGCAGTCCTCGGCGGGTACATCCTCCTTTACCCGCGCGCGCGCGTGCTCACGTGGGTCGTGCCGTTCTTCTTCTTCGAGATCCCGGCCGTCGCGCTCCTCGGCCTCTGGTTCGGCTTCCAGCTCTGGGCGGGCAAGGTGTCGCTGACCGCGCCCGAGCAGGGCGGCGGCGTGGCCTACTTCGCGCACATCGGCGGCTTCCTCTTCGGCCTCGCCCTCGTCTCGGTCTTCCTCATCGGCCGGCCACGCCCGCAGCCGTTACCCCGCTACTGATGAAGTTCGAGGAGCACGTCAGGCGCGCCGTCGCCTCGCTTCCAGCCGACCTGCGGCGGGCGATGTCGAACGTCGAGATCGTCGTCGAGGGCGAGGATCCCGACGACCCCGATCTCTACGGCCTCTACCACGGCATCCCGCTCACCGAGCGCGGCTCGGGCTACGCGGGCGTGCTCCCCGACAAGATCTCGATCTACCGGATCCCGCTCGAGGAGGACTTCGCCGGCGAGCCGGAGCTCCTCGAGGACGAGATCCGGATCACGGTCATCCACGAGATCGGGCACCACTTCGGTATCGAGGACGACCGCCTCGACGAGCTCGGCTGGTCATAATCCGCGGCAAATGCTGCGCATTTGCCGCGGGGGAGGCTTGCCCCATCGCTACGCTCGGGAGGTCGTTCCCGGGAGGGTCGGCCGATGAACGGCCGCTTCGTGCCCGGCCTCTCAGCGCCGGAGCCCACTTCTGAGCGGGCTTGGCTCTTCGCCTTCCGCGGCGCGGAGCTCCTCATCGAGGAGAACGGCGCCGTCGCCTCGATCCCCGGCGCCAAGCGCCCGAGCGGTCACTACCTCGGACGCCTGGACGAGGTCGACTGCTACGCCGACGGGCTCGATCCCGAAGCGGGGGCTCCTCCCGGCGCCGCCTTTCGCGGCCTGCGGGGCCTCTACGGCGTCCTCGACGAGGACGTCTACGCGCTCGCAGGACGCGCGTTCCAGATCGTCGAGTGGGACAGGACGCACCGCTTCTGCGGCCGCTGCGGCACGCCGACCGAGGACGCGGAGGGCGAGCGGGCCAAGCGCTGTCCTACTTGCGGCCACCTCTCCTTCCCCCGCCTCTCGCCGGCGGTCATCGTCGCCGTCCGCCGCGGGCGTGAGCTCCTCCTCGCCTGCGGCCGGAACTTCGCCGGGCCGTTCTACAGCGTTCTCGCCGGCTTCGTCGACCCCGGCGAGTCGCTCGAGGAGGCGGTCGTCCGCGAGATCCGCGAAGAGGTGGGGATCGAGGTCAAGAACGTCCGCTACTTCGGGAGCCAGCCCTGGCCGTACCCCCACTCGCTCATGATCGGCTTCACCGCCGAGCACGCGGGCGGCGAGATCGCGATCGACGAGACGGAGATTGTCGACGCGGGCTGGTTCGGGCCGGATCGCCTACCGGAGCACCTGCCCGGCAAGCTGTCGATCGCGCGCCGGCTCGTCGACGCGTTCCTGGCCGAGCAATAGCCGAACAGCCTGCGCGTAGCGGGCTGCCGACCGCGCCGAGAGAGGCCCCGGCGGGAGTTCGACGACGAAGGCGCTCGTTCCCGGGAAGCGGTGGTTCTGCCAGTTCGGCGCCGTCCCGGCAAGCCAGGGGATGCGCCGGAACGGGAGGCCGGCCAGCCGGGCGAAGCGCCTCGCGACCGGCACGCTCTGCCCCCAGGCACGCACGAGCGCCTGCGGCTGGTGGAACCAGATCGTCACGCGCGGGCGCAAACGGCGGACGAGGCGCATGGCGATCCGGGTCTCGGGCTCG
This sequence comes from Gaiellaceae bacterium, assembly GCA_041487575.1. GTDB lineage: Bacteria > Actinomycetota > Thermoleophilia > Gaiellales > Gaiellaceae > JBGPNP01. The sequence goes on from JBGPNP010000010.1 coordinate 11,753, forward strand.
GATGCGGGTGCGGGTCCCGGGTACTCCGGATCCCACGCCAGGCCGCCCCGGCGCCACCCGGAGGGGAAGTTCCGGTTCAGGTCGACCCCGCTGCCGTTCTGGCGCGCCCCCGCGGCGAAGCCGTCCGGGTTCAGGTCGGCGACGAGCCAGAGCTCCACGCCGGCCGGCACCGGGCCGGGGGCGAGCAGGCTCGTGACCGCGGTTCCCGCGCACTCGTCTCCGTGGATGCAGCCGACGACGAGGACCTTCGCAGGCGCCGCGGGGTCCCCCGCTCGGACGGCCCGGATCGGCCGGCCGAGCGCGGAGCGGCCCAGCAGGACGCTCTGCCCCGGCGGCTGCGGATTCCCCGCGAGCGCGAGGACGGAGAGCACGGCAGCCAGTGTCCGGAGCATGCACAACGACTACGGCCGAGCGTCGCGGCGAGGTCCCTCCGGACCTCGCGCGCGCCGGCGCTCGTATATCGGGGATGGACCTCCGGAGGGTGCCCGCTCGTATAGTCGCGGCGAGATGGCGGGCTACGGCCGCGACGAGCGCGCCTGGGTACGGGGCGCCCAGGCCGGATCGGCCTCGGACCTCGAGGCGCTCTTTCGCGCCCACTGGCCGCGCGCCTACCGGGCCGCGTATCTCGTCGTCCACGACGCCGCCGCAGCGGAGGACATCGCGCAGGAAGCCTTCCTCGCCGCCGTGCGTGCCCTCGACCGGTTCGACCGGCGCCGTCCCTTCGGCCCCTGGCTCCACCGCATCGTCGTCAACCGTGCCGTTGACTGGGCACGCGCCCGCGCCCTGCGGCGCGAGGTGGCCGGCGACGCCCTCGAGGGCGAGCCCGCTCTTGCGCCTGCGCCGGCCGGGGATGCGGCCGGGCTCGCGTCGCGCCTCGCCGAGCTTCCGCCGGACCAGCGCGCCGTGATCGTCCTGCGCTACCTGCTCGAGTACACGCCTGGAGAGATCGCGGACCTGCTCGAGCTGCCGCGCGGAACGGTGAACTCGCGGCTGCGCCGGGGCCTCGACCGGATGGCCGCCGGGCTCGAGGAGGAAGCGTGACGGAGGAGCAGCTTCGCGAGCTCTGCGCGCAGCCGGCGCCCGGCGAGGAGGCGGCGGGCGAGCGAAGCCTCGGCGCCGTGCAGGCGGCCTATGCCTCGCGCGAGCCCGGCCGGGCCCGGCGCCGCCTGCCGATCCGGGCGGCTCTCGTCCTCGCCGCCTGCGCTGCGGTCGCGGCAGTGGCCGTGACCCCGCCCGGGCGAGCTGTCCTCGGCAGGCTCCGCGATGCGGTCGGGCGGGAGCGCGTCACTCCCTCCCGCCCCGCCCTCGTCTCGCTTCCCGCCCCGGGCCGCCTGCTCGTCCTGTCCGCGCGGGGCCCTTGGGTCGTCCGGCAGGACGGCTCGAAGCGCCTCCTCGGCGCCTATGAGGACGCCTCCTGGTCGCCGCACGGGCTCTTCGTCGTCGCGACGCGCGGCCGGAGCCTCGTCGCGCTCACTCCGGCGGGCGTGATCCGCTGGTCGCTCTCCCGGAAGCCGGTGAGCCGACCGCGCTGGTCTCCGGACGGCTTCCGCATCGCCTACCGGAGTGGCACCAATCTCCGCGTCGTCGCGGGTGACGGCACAGAGGACCGGTTGATCGCCCAACGCGTAACGCACACGCCTCCGGCGTGGAGACCCGGCGCAAGGCACGTGCTGGCTTTCGTCGACCGGCTGGGCAGCCTTCACGTCGTCGATACGGACTCGACCGAGGAGCTCTGGGTGACGGAGGCCGTCCCAGGGACGAGGCAGCCGACCTGGTCGGCCGACGGCAAGCTTCTGGCCGTCCTGACCGGCGACAACATCGTTCGCCTCTTCCACGCCGGAGGCGGGCTCATCCAGGCGCTCGCCCTTCCCTCAGGCGTCGCATCGGACCTCTCCTTCGCGCCCGTTGACCGCTCTTTCGCAGTCGCGCTCTTCCGCCCCGCGACCAGGAGGAGCATCGTGGTGGTCGGCGACGCAGACACCGTTGGCATCCGGCGGCTGTTCGGCGGGGGCGGCCGACTTCGCGGCCTCACGTGGTCGCCCGACGGGCGCTGGCTCCTCCTGGCCTGGCCGGCGGCCGACCAACTCATCTTCGTGCGGGTCGCCGACCGGAAGGTCGTCGCCGTCTCGAACGTCGCCCGCGAGTTCGATCCGGGCGGCATCGGCCCCGTCGCGTTTCCGCGGCTCGCCGGCTGGTGCTGCCCGCAGGGCTCGGGGCTCCCGCCGGGCTAGTGGTTCAGCCCGGCTGGCTCGTCGAGCTGGAGCGGTCGCTCTCGGAGGACGAGAGCGGCGAGAGCCTCGCTATCGCCCTCGTCGTGCTGGCGTCCGTCGCAGGCGCCGTGGTCGAGCTGCCCGAGGACGAGCGGCGCGGCGCCGTGCGGCGGGCGCTCCTCCTCCTGACAGCGGGCGGTGACCCGTCGCGCGGCCTCGATCTCGACGGCCGGGCGGTGACGGCGCTGGCGGCCGATCTCGACCGGCTGGAGCGCCTTGCCACGCTCGCAACGGGCGTTGCCGGGCTTCGGGCCGAGGCGACCGGCCTCGCGCACGTGAGCGAGGCTCTGCGCGGGCTCGCCGGCGAGCCGGAGATCGCGTGGCGCGCGTTCGCCTGCTCGCTGCTGGCCGAGGAGCTCGGCGGAGACTAGGCCCTTCACGCTTCCGACACGGTTTCGCGACGAAGCTGTCACAGGGCCACAGCATCCGCGATGGCGCATGGAGAGACGGATCGCGCGTCGGACATGTCCCCGTGCCTGACCCCGGGACATGTCCCGAGGGGACGCGGATTCATCCGTTCTCGGACATGCCACCACAGGACCTGCCCGCCGACGACGTGGCGGCGAGCACAACCGACCTCCCGCTCAGGAGTAGACGAAGACTCGCTCGCCGATCCGGGACCGGGAGAAGAGCCAGCCGGCGGCCCAGAGCGGCACTCTGACGTAGCCGTCCGCGGCGAGAAGCGGCGAGGGCGCACCCAGGATTGCGAAGCCGTCCGCGGAGAGCGTCGGCGTCTTCGAGCGGATCGTAAACGCACCGCTCTGGGCTGACCCCGCGATCGGGAGGATCCCGGCGGTGCGCCCGTCGCGGACGAGGACGAGGAGCCGGCGCCGCAGGTCGAGCTCGAGGTGGAGGCCTGGCCGCCGGTGGCGCGGCGGGAGCGGCCGGGCGCGGGCAAGCGCGCGCCAGACCCGCTCCTTGACCACGCCCGTCGGAGCGAGACCGGCGGATGTCTGGAAAGCCGTGACGGCGTCGCGCAGGGACGGGCCGAGCACCGAGCGCGCCCCGGGAAGGTGAAAGCCGAGGTACAGGAGCCGCCGGGCGAGTCCTCTGACCTGAGGCCCGCGCGCACCGGGGTCAAGCCGCCGGGGCAGGCGTGCGCGTACCTGCGTGACGAGCCGGCGCGAGGCGAGCCCGGCACCGGGCGACGTCTGCAGGAAGACGGTGAAGCGGCCGATCTGCGGGATGGGCAGGAGCGCGCTCAGCCGCCCCGCACGCGCCCGCACCGACAGGTGGGCAACCTCCTCGCCGTGACGGCGGACCGCGATCGTCACCCGCCCGTGGTAGGAGGTCGGGAAGACGCGGCCGGCAAGCTTCACTCCGACGAAAGCGACTCCCGGTCTCGCCGGCAGGAACACGACCTTCGGAGCGACGCTCGCCGCCACCGGGGCGCTCACGGTGCCTGCCGCGGAAAGCCGGGCGCGCAGGAGGCCCGACGTCGCCGGCGCGACAAGGAGCGCGTATCGCCCCCCTGAATCCGTCTGCGCTCGCGAGAGCTCCTGCCAACCGCCGCCGCGCGCCTGCTCGATCACGACCGCAAGCCCGGCCTCGACCGGCTCGACCGCGCCGGTCACGACGACGGTCGAGCCCCAGACGAGGCTCCGCTGCGAAAGGTCGAAACCGATCGTGCGCACGGAGACCGAGAGCGCGCTCGACGAGCTCGCGCCCGCGTCGTCGGTCACCGTGAGCGTGACCGTGTAGACGCCGAGGGCCGGGTAGCGGTGATCGACGCCGACGCCGGCCCCCGACGTCCCGTCGCCGAAGTCCCAACGGTAGTCGACGAGCGTCCGCCCGGAATCGGCGACCGAGCCGGAGGCGTCGAGCGTCACGATCAGCGGATCGGCCTGGGACTGCGTCGCGACAACGCTCGCGACGGGAGCCGCCGCCGCGGCAGCAGGCGCGGCGAATTCGGCGGAGAGCAGGATGAGGAGGACGAGCCGGCGCACGCTGCCGTGTAGTACGCCGCCCGAGGACGGATGCCTCTCGCGTTCAGGCGGCCCGCGCCTGCTCCTCGAAAGAGTCTGCAAGGGCCGCCTGGGCCGAGGGAAGCGTCACCCGGAATGTCGTGCCGGCGCCCTCGACGCTCTCGACCTCGATCGATCCTCCGTGCGCCTCGACGATAGCCTTGACGATGGAGAGGCCGAGGCCGGTGCCCGGGATAGCCCTCTGCTGCGCTCCCTGCGTGCGGTAGAAGCGATCGAAGAGTCGCCCCATGGCCGCAGCCGGGATACCGATACCCGAGTCGGAGACCTCGAGGACGGCGGTCGCAGAAGGCCCCCGCGCACAGCGCACTTCGACGGTGCCGCCGGCGGGCGCGAACTTGATCGCGTTCGAGACGAGGTTGTCCACCACCTGCGCGAGCCTTGCCTGGTCGGCCGAGAGGTGCGTGGACCCCTCGTTGCGCAGCCGAAGCTCGACTCCCTTCTCCTCCGCGAACGGCCGCGCCGCCTCGATCGAGTCGGCGCAGACCGTCGGGAGGTCGACGATGCGCTGGTCGAGCGTCACCTTGCCCGCGTCCACCTGCGCGACGAAGAGGAGATCGCTCACGAGGCGCAGGAGACGGTTGGCGTTGCGGTCGATCACGCGGACGAACCCCGACTGGTCGGGGGTCAGCTCGCCGCCCTCGCCGTCGCCGAGAAGCTCGGCATAGCCGAGGATCGACGTCAGGGGGGTCCGCAGCTCGTGCGAGACCGCCGCGACGAAGCTGTCCTTCATCCGGTCGAGCTCGAGGAGGCGGGCGTTCTGCTCGGCAAGGGCACGGCTCTTGGCGCGGGTGCGCTGGAAGAGAACCCCGATCGTGCCGAAGGCGAGGAAGATGACGAGCGCGGAGCCGACGAGCGTCGTCCTCTTCGTCCACGCGGCGGTGGCGGCGTCCTCCGCCCCCGCCTTGTCGAGGACGTCGCGCAGGTGCTGGTACTTCGGCAGCACGCGCAGCTCGTAGAAGAAGTACGCCTGCGCGACCTTCCCGTCTCTGACGTAGGGGACGAGGTTTACGAGAGCGTCCCGGTAGTCTCGATACGCCTGCCGGATTACACCGGATGCCGGTCCGAGGAGATCTGGTGCAACCCGTCGATCACGCTCTCGATCTCGTTGTCGAGCCTGACCATCTTCTCGTCGATGGCCGTCCATGCTGCCGACGGTGCCGACCCGCCGCGCGCGCCGCCCGCCGGCAGGCTTGGGAGGGTGCCGGCCGTCGGATCCGTCAGGGTCTTCGCCGCGCTCGTCACGGCGGCGGCCTGGAGGAGCTGGATCCCCTCCCAGGGGACGCTCAGGATCTCTTGCGCCTTGATCTCGATGTTGTTCTGAACGATCTGGCGCTGCCGGCTCCGATCCTGCTTGTCGAGGAGGTAGGCCACGGCGACGGTCGTCGCCGTGGCGACCGCGAGCACGACGAGGAGCACCGACCAGGTCGGCCGCCAGCGGCGCTCGAAGGACAGGCGCGCCCTCATGCGGGCCTCTCGCGTCCCCGTGAGGTCCGGCTTCGCCGGAACCGGGAGCCCGTTGCGGAAGATCGTGCCGGCGCCCTCGACCTTCTCCGCGCTCAACGCCGGCAGGTGCCGGCGCGGCCGCGCAGGAAGACGCCTGAGGGTGACGACGGTCATCGCCCTGTTGTTCGACCCAGGAAGTCTGCGTGTGATCCCCGCGACGGACACACGAGGATCCCCGCTCCGGGGAAAGCAGCCCACGTCAACGGGCCATGGAGCGGAGCTGTCGGATTCGCCGCAAGCGTCGCGCGCCTTGAGGTTGCTCCTAGGATGATCTCCGGGCGAGCGCGTCAGCTTCGAGGCTGAGACGATTCCCGCCGTGAAGCGAAAGGCGATTCTTCTCGCCGTCGCCGCGGCGGCCGCCCTGGCCGGCCTCGGCGTCTGGTTGCTCGTCTTCCACGACACGGCGGAGCCCATCTCCGTCGAGAAGGCAATCAGCGTCGGCTCGCAGCCCGCAGCGGTCGGAGCGCCCGGCGTTCCCGAGCCCGGCCTCTACGTCTACGCCACGATCGGAAGTGAGAGCGTCGACGTCCTCGGGGGCGAGCGCCACGACTTCGCGGGCCGGACGGCGGTGACGGTGCGCCGCGGCGGCTGCGGGTTCGCCCTGCACTACGCGTTCCTCGAGGGCCGGGCGACGACGCGCGAGTACTGCCCGTCCCCGGAGGGGCTCCGGATCCGCCGCTCGGTCGAGGTGCACACGTTCTTCGGCCGGCGAGAGGTGACCGACTACCGTTGCACGGAGGCATCGAGGGCGAGGCCGCACGGGGATCGCGCCGGAACGCCGTTCGGCTGGAGCTGCTCGACCGGGACGAAAACGGAGACGGCGGCGGGCGGAGTCGTCGCGATCGAGGCGCTGCGCGTCGCCGGCGAGGACGTGGAGACCGTGCATCTGCGCGTCGAGACCCGTCTCACGGGCGTGACCCGCGGCGACGGCGGCGCGGACGTCTGGCTCTTGCGCTCGACGGGCCTGCCGGTTCGCCTCGTCGCGTGGAACGACAACGTCACCGACTCGCCGATCGGCGCCGTCCGCTACCGGGAGCGCTTCGAGCTCGACCTGCAGTCGCTCAGGCCCCGGCCCTGACTGGCCCCGGCGGACCCTAGACCATCCGCGGGCCCGGCGCCTGCACGCTCTCATCCGTCCGCGTGACGTCGAAGCTGATCTGCTTCGTCTCAGTGAGCGCGTCGATGATCCACGACGAGAGCTCACGCCCCGCTCCGGATTTCTTCATGCCGCCGAAGGGCGCCATCTGATCCCAGTAGTTCGTCGACTCGTTGACGTGGACGG
>JBGPNP010000011.1:0-18036 GCA_041487575.1 Gaiellaceae bacterium
CGCCACGAGCGTGTCCCGGAACTGGATCTCGTTCGAGCGCGACGTGAAGCTGCCGACGATCCCGACGGCAGCGACCATGGCGACCGGCCCGAGCAGCTCGAGGAAAGCTCGAAAGCGGCTGATAGCTCTACCCTCCCCTTCGCTCACGGGGTGAGCGGGTGTTGATGTTGTTCTTCTTCAATCGATTTGCTCCGTCACGGGCGGTCAGTACGGTCGGGCGCCGTGACCGCTTCCCGGGAAGGGCTGTCAGCGCTTGCCCCGTGAGGGCTGAAATGAGACTGCCGGCCCGGGAGGCGCTCAGGGCGCCCTGTCGCCTCGTAGGGTGCTGCGCTGCGAGCGCTGGTCTATCAGCACGGCGTGGGGTGCCCGCCCTGCTGTCCGCTTCGACTTGGGGGTGCGCATGTTGCTGGTAGGGATCGACTGGGCCGAAAGCGAGCACGCCGCTTGCCTGCTCTCCGAGCAGGGACAGGTGCTGCGGCGGCTGCGGATCGGCCACGACGTCGCCGGCGTCGACCGGCTGACAGCGGCCATCGGCGGGCTCGAGCCCGACCCGGGCGCGGTGCTGGTCGCGATCGAGACCGCGCACGGGCTGCTCGTGGCGGCGCTGCTCGACGCCGGCTACAGCGTGTACGCGATCAACCCGAAGTCGGTCGAGCGCTACCGGACGCGCACGCGCGTCTCGCGGGCGAAGACCGACCCCGCCGACGCCGAGCTGCTCGCCCGGATCCTTTTCACCGACCGCGAGCGGCACCGGCCGCTGAGCGTCTCCTCGGCCGAGCGGGAGGAGATCAGGGCGCTCGCCCGTGACGACGAGCGCGCCAGCCGCGACCAGCGACGGCTCTTGAACCGGCTGCGCCAAGACCTGCTCGCCGTCTTCCCGCAAGCGCTCGCCGCCTTCGACGACCTCGCGGCCGCGACCTGCCTGGCCTTCCTCGCCCGCTGGCCGAGCCAGTCCGCGGCGGCCGCGGTCGGCGAGGCCGAGCTGGCAGCGTTCTTCCGCGAACAGCGCCACGGCTGGCCCGAGCGGACGGCGAAGCGGGTGCGGGCGGCGCTGACCGCGCCCGCGCTCGAGGCGCCGCCCCACCTCGCGCGCGCCAAGGCAGGCTCGATCCAGCTTGCGGCCGAGCAGCTGCTGCTGATCCACCGCCAGCGCCGCCACTGGCAGCGGCGCCTCGGCGAGCTCCTCCGAGACGGACACCCTGACGGCGAGATCTACCTGAGCCTGCCCGGACTCGACGTTCGCCTCGCCGCCAGGGTGCTTGCCGAAGTCGGAGACGGCGCACGCGACTTCGCCGCCGCCAACGAGCTCCAATGCTACGGCGGCACCGCGCCCGTCACCAGACGCTCCGGCAAGCAGCTCACGATCGCCTGCCGGCTCGCCTGCAACCGCCATCTCCGCCAGGCGGCCATGCAGTGGGCCTTCTGCAGCCTCACCCGCAGCGACTGGGCCCGCGACTTCTACGACCGCCAACGCGCGAACGGCAAGACCCACTACAAGGCCCTGCGCGCACTCGCCAACCGCTGGCTCGAGCTGCTCTGGCACCTGCTCCACAAGCGCGCCCTCTACGACGAGGCCGTCCATCAGGCCAACCGCTCCAAGCCCGAGGTGATCGCGTGCGCCGCGTAGAAGGTTGGCAAAGGGTGTCTCATAGGCCAACCTCTCCCCGGACATCCTCCCGAGCGCAGCGAAGGGACAAGCTCCCCCCGCGGAAAATGCGCAGCATTTTTCGCGGATAGCTCATCGGCCGCCGAAGCGGCGGCGGCGGCCGGCGTACTCGCCGAGCGCCTGCCGCAGGTGCCGCTCGCCGAAGTCCGGCCAGAGCGTGTCGACGAAGACGAGCTCAGTGTAGGCGAGCTGCCAGAGGAGGAAGTTCGAGACGCGCAGCTCGCCGGACGTGCGGATGAGAAGGTCGGGCTCGGGCAGGTCAGGCGCGTAGAGCCGCGCTCCGATCGCGTTCTCGTCGATGTCGCGCGGGTCGACGCCCTCGTCGACGATCCGCCGCGTGGCCTCGACGATCTCGGCGCGCCCGCCGTAGTCGAAGGCGATCCAGAGCTGCAGGCGGTCCTTGCCCACTGTCTCCTCCTCGAGCTTCGCCATCTTCGCCCGGAGCGCCGGTGTCGCCCGGTCGCGGCGGCCGATGAAGCGCGTACGGACGCCCTGGCGGGCGAGGTCCGGGAGCTCGCGGTCGATCGTCTCGGCGAAGATCTCCATCAGCGCCTCGACCTCCTCGCGCGGCCGCTGCCAGTTCTCCGTCGAGAAGGCGTAGACGCAGAGCGACTCGACGCCGAGGTCGATGGCCGCCTCGACGGTGCGCCGGAGCGCCCGCGTGCCGGCTCGGTGCCCGGCGGCGACGGGAAGCCTGCGCTTGCGCGCCCAGCGCCCGTTCCCGTCCATGATGATCGCGATCGAGCGCGCGACCTCGGGTAGCTCGGGCTCTCTCAGCGGCTTGAGCCCTCGCAGCGTCCGGAATCTTGTTCTTAGACTCACTGGCGACTTCCTCCAAGTCTGAAAGCGGAGCCCGCAGGGCAAGCTTTCAGACTTCCAAGATCTCGGCTTCCTTCTTCTTCAGGAGCTCGTCGACCCGGTGGACGTGCTCGTCTGTCATCTTCTGCACGCGCTCCTCGGCGCGCCGCTCCTCATCGTCCCCGACGTCGCCGTCACGGACGAGCTCCTTGAGGTCGTGCATGACGTCGCGGCGGACGTTGCGGATCGCGATCCGTCCCTCCTCGGCAAGGTGGCGGACGACCTTGACGAGCTCCCTGCGCCGCTCCTCGGTCAGCTGCGGTATCGGCAGCCGGACGAGCTTCCCGTCGTTCGAGGGCGTGAGCCCGAGGTCGGACTCCATGATCGCCCGCTCGATCTGCTTGATCGAGCTCGGGTCGAAGGGCTGGATCGTGAGCATGCGCGGCTCCGGGACGTTGATCGACGCGAGCTGCTTCAGCGGTGTCGGAGTCCCGTAGTAGTCGATCTGGATCCGGTCGAGGAGCGCGGCCGAGGCGCGGCCGGTGCGTACCGTGTTGAACTCGTGCTGCGTCGCCTCGACCGATTTGTCCATGCGCCTGCGCGCATCCTCGATCAGCTCGTCCATCATGGCTCCGCTCCTTGGGGTGTGGAGATGATCGTGCCGACCCGCTCGCCCGCTGCGACGCGCTCGATGTTGCGCTCGTCGTCGAGGCCGAAGACGTAGATCGGCAGCCCGTTGTCCATGCAGAGGGAGAGCGCGGTCGAGTCCATCACCTGCAGGCCGCGCTCGAGGGCGTCCCGGTGGGTCAGCTCTGCAAGGAAGTGGGCCTCCGGGTCCTTGTCGGGGTCGCCGTCGTAGACGCCGTCGACGCCGTTCTTCCCCATGAGGAGAGCCTCGGCGCCGATCTCGAGCGCCCGCAGCGCCGCCGCCGTGTCCGTCGTGAAGAACGGGTTGCCGGTGCCTGCGGCGAAGATGACGACGCGCCCCTTCTCGAGGTGTCGGATGGCGCGCCGGCGGATGTAGGGCTCCGCGACCTCGCTCGCCGTGATCGCCGAGAGGACGCGCGTGTGAACGCCCATCCGCTCGAGCGAGTCCTGAATCGCCAGGCAGTTCAGGAGGGTCGCGAGCATGCCGGCATAGTCGGCCGTCGCCCGGTCCATCCCCCGCGCGGCGGCGGCCATGCCGCGGTAGATGTTCCCCGCGCCGATGACGACGGCGATCTCGATGCCGCGCTCGTGCACGGCCTTCACCTCGCGGGCGATCGCGTCAACCTTCTGCGGGTCGATCCCGTACTGCTGCCGTCCGAGCAGCGCCTCGCCGGAGAGCTTGAGGACGACGCGCTTGAAGGCGGCGCCCGCGGCGGGAACTTCGCCCGTTTCAGGACGGACGATCATTCGGGCAACCTCACTGTGCCTTGCCCCCACCCCATCTTCTTCCCGAGCGAAGCGACGGGACAAACCAGCGCCCGCGGAAAATGCGGAGCATTTTTCGCGGTCATCGCGGTCATCACCCTGCGAGCGCGTAGCGCACGAACCGCAAGAGCTCGGCCCCGTGCTCCTTCAGGGCCTGTCCGACGGTCTGGGAGTCGTCGTGGATCCAGGGCTGCTCGGCGAGGACGGACTCGGCGAAGAAGCGCTTCGCGAGCATGCCCTCGACGATCTTCGGTCGGATACCCTCGGGCTTCGCCGCCACGTCCGGGAGCCTCTCGTAGATCGCACGCTCGGCCGCGACCTCGTCCTCCGGGATCTCGTCCCGCGTGAGGAAGCGCGGGTTCGCGAAGGAGATGTGCATGGCGACGAGCCGGGCGAGCTCAGGCGTCGCCTTCGCCTCCACGAGGACGCCGATCTTCGCCGCCGGCGGGTGCACGTATGCCGCGACGACCTCCCCGTCGCCGGCGTCGAACCGCTCGGCGCCTCGGACGACGATGTTCTCGCCGAGCCGCGCCACGAGCTCGACGCGCTCCTGCTCGAGACTCTCGGCCGCTTCCGGCCCTTCGACCTCGACGAGGTCGAGGACGTGCTGCGCGTAGGCCAGGAACTCGTCGTTACCCGAGACGGGCTCGGTCTCGCAGCCGATCGCGACGATCGCGCCGCGCCCGTCGCAAACGTGCACGAGCACCTTGCCCTCCGCCGTGCCGCGCTCGGCCTTCTTCTGAGCGGCCGCCATCCCCTTCTCACGCAGAAGCTTGACGGCGGCATCGAGGTCCCCGTCCGTCTCGACGAGAGCGCGCTTGCAGTCCATCATGCCCGCGCTCGTCAGGTCACGGAGCTCCTTGACGAGGCTTGCAGGGATGTCCACTACGTTGTCTCTCCGCTCTGGGCGTCGGCCGACGCCTCGACGGCGACCTCGGGCGTCTCGGCGGACGGCTCGAGCTCCGGCTTGGCAAGGGGCTCCGGGTCGGGAAGCGGCTCCTGGGCGGAGGCAGGCTCCTCGACCGGCTCGGGGGCAGCGGGCGCGACCTCCTCGCGGCGGCCGTTCGCGCGCACCATCTCCGCCTCGGCGAACTTGCCCTGGCCGGCCGCGATCCCGTCGGCGATCACGCGCAGGATGAGGTTGCAGGAGCGGATAGCGTCGTCGTTCCCCGGGATGACGAAGTCGGCGTCGTCCGGGTCGCAGTTCGTGTCCACGAGCGCAACGACCGGCATCCCAAGCCGTCGGGCCTCGCGGATCGCGAGCTGCTCCTTGCGCAGGTCGATGACGATCATCGCGTCCGGCACCCGCCTCATGTCGGCAACGCCGCCAAGGTTCGTCTCGAGCTTCTCGAGCTCGTTGAGGAGCATGATGCGCTCCTTCGACGGCAGCAGCTCGAGCTGGCCCTCGTCTCGGAGGCGCCGCAGCTCGTGCAGGCGCCCGAGGCGCTCGGAGATCGTGCGCCAGTTCGTGAGCAGACCGCCGAGCCAGCGATGCTTGACGTACGGCATGCCGACGCGAATCGCGTGCTCGGCGACGGCGTCCTGGCACTGCTTCTTCGTCCCGACGAAGAGCACGGAGCCGCCGCGCTCGGCGATGTTGCGGACGAAGGCGTGGGCCTGCTCGACGAGATCGAGCGTCTGCTGCAGGTCGATGATGTAGATCCCGCCGCGCTCGGTGAAGATGTACCGGCGCATCTTGGGGTTCCAGCGGCGGGTCTGGTGGCCGAAATGCACTCCGGCCTCGAGCAGCTCCCGCATGGTCACGACGGACACGGCTGATCCTCCTCGGTTGATTCTGACTTGCCCGGCGGCCGCGGATGGAACCGGAGCTCTGAGCACCGGCACCGCCACCCGCGCTTCGCCCGCCGGGGTCGGGTGCGAAAAAGTCGCCGCATTCTAGCCGGTCCTGCCTGTAGCCTCGGCACCGTGCCTGGGGTGACGGCCTGGGAGCTCGCGATGGAGTGCGTCGAGGAGACGCTCGCCTCGGGCGTCGCGCCGTCGCTCGGGCGCCTCGGCCGCCTCGGCCAGCTCGGCTCGCTTCCCGCTCTCGCAGGCGCGCTCCGTACGGGCGTGAATCCGGCCGGGGTCGCCCTCGCTCATGCGCGCGAGCGGGAAAGCCTCGGCTTCGCGCCCTCGGAGGTCGCGGCCGAGCTCCTCGCGCTGGGCCGCGTCTTCGAGCGGCACGGAGAGCGGGCGGCGCGCGAGCGGCTCGACGGCTGCGTCGCGCAGTACGTCGATCGCGTCACCGGCGACCTCGCCGACCAGGCGCGCCGCGATCCGCTCACCGGCCTCCTGAATCACAGCGCCTTCCACGCCCGACTCTCCGAGGAGATTGGCCGGGCGCGGCGCTACCGCGGGCGGCTCGCGCTCGTCCTCTTCGACCTCGACCGCTTCAAGGAGACGAACGACACGCAAGGGCACGCCGAGGGCGATCGGCTCCTGCGCGCGTTCGCCTCTGCGCTCGCGGGCACCGCTCGAGCGAGCGATGCCGGTGGGCGCCTCGGCGGCGACGAGTTCGGCGCAGTCCTCCTCGAGCCGAAGCGGCGAAGCGTAAGCGCCTTCGTCGAACGCCTCGACGAGCGCCTCCACGGGAACGTCTCGTTCAGCGCCGGCGCGGCCTACGTCCCCGAGGAGTGCGCCTCGGCCGAGGAGCTCCTTCGGCTCGCCGACAGGCGGCTCTACGAGGACAAGGCCGCGAAGGCGGCGTAGGGCGAGGCATGCCTCGCCGTTACGCTCCTACGCGGGCGGGGCGTACCCGGAGCCGCCGGCCTTCCGCATTGCGTCCGTCGCCTCGCTCGTCGACATGAGCGGGGTCGTCTTGAAGTCCTTGATGGCCCGCCCGCGGAGGCCGCCATCGAGAAGGCTGCAGCGCTGACGTTGTCGGGCATGTCGCAGATCGCGACGATGTCGTAGTCGCCGAAGGCGAGCCAGCCGCCTACGATCCTGCCTCCGACCCGCTCGACCACCGGCGCGACGGCCGCGATCCGGTCCTGCGGGTTCTTGACCATCGCGGCCCAGGCTTCGGGCGTGTACGAGACCTGGACGAGGTAGTGCGCCATCTCTCCCTCCTTGTCTTGTTTCCGCTGTGGGCACAGCAGGCCTCCCTCACGATACGCGAGCCCGCGCGAGCGCGGCGGCGAGGTCGGGTGGGAGCGGCGAGCTTACGTCCACCCGCCCGCCCGAGAACGGATGGTCGAAGGCGAGCCGTGCAGCGTGGAGGAACTGCCGCTCCAGCCCGAGGTCTTCCGCGACGCCGTAAACCGAGTCTCCGACGACCGGCAGATCGATCGCCGCCAGGTGGACGCGGATCTGATGCGTCCGTCCGGTCTCGAGCCGGACGAGCAGGAGCGTGTGCCCGCGCAGGAGCTCGACGACCTCGAAGTGCGTGACGGCGTCTCTCGGCACGGCCGTGTCCAGTGACATCCGTGTCGGGTCCCGGGCGTCGCGGCCGATCGGCGCCTCGATCCGCCCCGCCCGCGAGCGCGGGCGGCCGCGGACGAGCGCGAGGTACTCGCGGACGAGCTCGCGCCGGCGGATCAGCCGCTGGAGGCGACGGTGCGCCTCCTCCGACCGGGCGACGACGAGGAGCCCCGACGTGTCGCGGTCGAGGCGGTGGACGATCCCCGGCCGCCCCGGCTCTCCTCCGCCCGCGATCGCGTGCGCGAGCAGGCCGTGCACGAGCGTCCCGCCCGCGTGACCGGCCGACGGGTGGACGACGACGCCGGCCGGCTTGTCCACGACGAGCAGGTGCTCGTCCTCGTAGGCGACGCGCAGGTCGACCTCCTCTGGCTCGAGCGCGGACGCGGCCGGCTCGAGCTCGACCTCGATCTGCTCGCCGCCGGCGAGCCGGTGGCTCTTGGGGCGCGGCGCCCCGTCGACGCGGACCTTGCCCGTCCGCAGGAGCCGCTCGGCGGCCGCGCGCGAGCCGACCTGCGGGACACCGGCGAGGAAGCGGTCGAGGCGCTCGCCCACCGCCTCGGGCGGCACGGCGATGGAGACCACTTAGGTACTCGACTTGGCGGGGCTGCCGTGCAGGCGCGGGTGGCGCTCGGCGACGAAGAGCGCTGCGAGGAGGACGGCGACGCCGACGCAGATGAACGTGTCGGCGAGGTTGAACGCCGGCCAGTAGGGGAAGTCGAGGAAGTCGGTGACGTGCCCGAGGCGGACGCGGTCGGCGAGGTTCGAGACCGCGCCGCCCACGAGGAGACCGAGAGCGACCGGCAGGACCGGGTGCCGTGCTCCCACTTTCGCAAAGTAGCCGAGCATCCAGAGGACGGCGACGGCGGTCAGGATCGTCACGGGTCCGGCCCAGCCGCCGAAGAGACCGAAGGCGACCCCGGAGTTCTTGACATGGTGGATGTAGAGCGGCCCGACTGCGTGGACGGCCTCGCCGAGCCTGAGCTGGCTGACGACGATCTGTTTCGTCAGCTGGTCGGCGAGAATAGCGGCGAGGGCGACGGCGACGAGGCCTAGCCAGTGGAACGGCCCCGCGGCGAGGGAGCGCTCGACGATCGAGATCGGCACGCGCGCGTCCGTCGCCGACCCCACGCGCACGTCGATGACGCGCGCGGGGGCGCCCTCGGTCAGCCCCTCTCCTCGAGCCTCTTGCATTCGATGCACTTGGTCGCGTGGGGCATCGCCTCGAGGCGTTCCTCGGCGATCGGCTTGCCGCAGCGGGCGCAGAGCCCGAAGGAGCCCTCGCCGATCCGGGCGAGGGCCTGGTCGATGGCCTTGAGGACATGCTCGGAGTTCTCCTCGAGGGTTGTGTCGATCTCGCGGGAGACCGTGATCGTCGCAGCGTCCGCGATGTGGTTGTCGAGAGTCTCCTCTTCGGCCTCGTCCTCGAGGGACCTCGAGTTGTCCTCGTGCAGGTGCCTGATCGTGGCAGCGACTTTCTCGCGCTCGGCGAGGAGCATGTCCCGGAAGCGTTCTGCGTTCACGCGGTCTCCCTTCGCATGGCGGAGTCGAGCGCGCGCCCGGCCTCCTCGAGGCTCATGCCCTCGAGCCGGACGACCTTGTCCCTCGAGGCCGCGCCGCTGAGAATGGCCACGCGGTCGCGGGGCACGGCGAGGGTCGAGGCGAGCAGGCCGAGCACCGCCTCGTTCGCGCGTCCGTGCTCTGCAGGGGCCGCTACCCGCACCTTCCAACCCTCCCCATGACGTCCGACGACTTCGCTCCGCTTCGCGCCGGGGGACACCCGGAGCCGGAGACGCACCGACGGTTCCGACATTGCCTGCCTCGGAGTATAGGCGAGCCTGGGCGGGCGGAAACTAGCTCTTAGTTCAGGCGGCCTGGTCGGAGACGGCCGCGCCGCCCGGGTCGGGCTCGATCCGATCGAGCGCGCTCGTGAGGAACGCTCGGTAGCCGGCCCGCATGTCGTTCTCGATCGCCTTGAGACGGCGGATCTCGGCCTCGACGCGCTCGCGCTCGTCCTGGGCGGCGTGCATGATCTCGCGCGCCCTCCCGCGGGCCTCCTCGACGACGAGCTCGGCCTCCTTGCGCGACTGCGTCCGCATCTCCTCCCCGGCCCGCTCGGCCGAGACGAGGGTGTTGCGGAGCAGCTCCTCGAGCTCCCGCGAGCGCGCGAGCTCGGCCTCCAGGCGCTCGAGCCGGTCGTAGAGGTCGGCGCGCTCGCGCCAGACGTGCTCGAAGCTCGAGACGATCTCCTCGAGCAGCCGGTCTGTCCCCTTCCGGTCGTAGCCGAAAGGCCTCCGGCCGAGCTTCACGTGCCGGATGTCGACGGGCGTGAGAGACATCTCAACGCAGGAGTTCGATGAGCCGGATGAGAATCCTGTTCGCCGCGACGAGCACGAGGATGGCAAGGATCGGCGAGAAGTCGAGGCCGCGCGTGGAGAGCTGCGGGAGCAGGCGCCGGAAGATCGCGAGGTACGGGTTGACGACGTCGTAGAGGAAGCGCTGGACCCGGTTCAGCCAGACGTTGTAGGGGAGCGGGATCCAGGACGAGATGATGTAGGCGAGCACACACGCCATGTAGACGTACGTGAGCGTGCTGACGAAGTTCTCGGCAGTCGAGATCGAGTCGGCCAGCAGCACGACGCAAACCTACCCTGAGGGGGTTACGCCTGGTTGAAGAAGCCTCGCTCGAGGAGGCGCGCCCGTTCCTCGGCGGAGACCTCGACGTTGCGGGGGGTAAGCAGGAAGACCTTGTCGGCGACGCGCTGCATCCCGCCGTTCAGGGCGTAGGTGAGACCGCTCGAGAAGTCGATCAGGCGCTTGGAGAGCTCGGCGTCGGTGCCTTGCAGGTTGAGGATGACCGGGATCGCGTCCTTGAACTTGTCGGCGATCGCCTGCGCGTCGTTGAAGCTCCGCGGCACGACGAGGTGAACCTTCGCGGCGCCGGTGGCGACTGCCTCGAGGCTCGGCCTCCCGCCCGGCTGGCGGAGCGTGGCGGAGCGGCGCGGGGGCGCGTTCGGGTCGGACCAGTCGTCGAAGTCGGGCGCGCGCCGGCGCGTGTGGAGCCGGCGCACGTTCGGGCGCTCGCGGTAGTTGCGCTCGAGGTCCTGCTCGGCCTCGTAGCCCTCCTCGTCCCAGTAGTCCTCCTCCTCGACGATGCCGAAGTAGACGAGGGCACGGTTCCAGACCTCTGCGACACCCATTGCGAGCGCCAGTTTACCCTTCGAAGAGAGCCGATCCGATCCGCACGAGAGTGGCCCCCTCCTCGACGGCGACCCGGTAGTCCTGCGACGTCCCCATCGAGAGCTCGGGCAGGCCATGCTCGCCGGCGATGCTCCGGAGCTCGCGGAAGTACGGGCGGCTCCGCTCGGGGTCGTTGGTGAGCGGCGGCATCGTCATGAGGCCCCTCAACTCGACGCCGAGAGCGCGCGCCTGCGTCAGGAACGCTCCAAGCCCGGAGGTCGGGACGCCGGACTTCGTCTCCTCGCCGGACAGGTTGACCTCGACGAGCGCGGGGACCGTGAGGCGCTGCGCCGCCGAGAGCGAGTCGAGCGAGTGGACGAGCTCGCAGAGGGCCGAGACGTCGCGCGCCTTGCGCGACTGGAGGTGGCCGATGAAGTGCCAGCGAAACACGTCCGCGAAGCGGCCGTGTTTCGCTATCAGGTCTTGGAGCTTGTTTTCTCCGACCACCTCGATGCCGGCTTCCGCCAGCTCAGCCATGCCCCCGACGTCGACGTACTTCGTCGCGACGACGACGGTCACGCCCGGACCGACCTCCGCGCGTACGCGCTCGTAGTTCGCACGGACTCGCTCAGCCGTGAGTGACGTAGGCGATCACCGCCTGGCGGCCGGTCAAGCTGCGATCGCGGCGGTGCGAGAAGTAGAGGCGCGGCTCGCAGGCGGTGCAGCCGCCGACGTGCTCGACGCTGTCGCACCCGACCTCGCGTAGAGCCTGCTCGGCTGCGGCGCGCAGGTCGAGGCGTCGCCCCCGGACGACGCCGGCGCCGAAGCGCTCCCGGTAGGGTCCCGCGACCTCCTCCCCGACCTCGTAGCAGCAGACGGCGATGCCCGGGCCGACCGCGGCGGCGAGCGGCCCCCCTCCGAGCGCGCGGGCGCCCGACTCGACGATGCCGGCGAGGATCCCCTTCCAGCCCGCGTGGAGGACGGCGAGGCCCGGCTTCCCGCCGGTGCGGCAGAGCGCGATCGGCAGGCAGTCGGCGGTGAGGAGCGCCATCGCCTGCCCCGGCCGACCGGCCCAGAGGCCGTCGCACTCCGGGTGGACACCCGGGGCGAGAATCCCGCGCGGGGCCGCCTGGATCACGGTCGCGCCGTGCGCCTGCCGGGCCATCGCCGCCGTCCCGCCGTCGGCGCCCGCGGCCTCGCAGAGGCGGCGCCGGTTCTCGAGCACGCGCTCGGGATCGTCGCCGGTCGCGAGCCCGAGGTTGAGCGATGCGAACGAGCCCTCGCTCACGCCGCCGCCCCGGGTGGAGAACGCGACCCGGTACGGCCCGGGCGCCTGCCAGTCGAGGAGCTTCACGCGAAGACCACCGTGTCCATGACCCGGGTGACGACGTCGATCGCGTCGATGAGGACGCGGGTGAACTGATCCTGGAAGAGGAAGAAGACGCCGAAGACGACGAGCATCCCGTACCGGTCGAGCTCGATCCAGCGGTGGTACGTGGCGTTGTCCATGACCGCGCCGAGGATGCGCGAGCCGTCGAGCGGCGGCACGGGGATGAGGTTGAAAAGGCCGAGGATGACGTTGACGATGTAGGCGTTCCGCAAGACGTCGGCCCAGAACGGCGAGAGGCCGACGTGGCGGAAGACGAAGAGGCAGACGAGCGCGGCGAGGAAGTTCATCGCCGGCCCTGCGGCCGCGACGAGCGCCATGCCCTCCTTCGGCCGGCGGAAGTAGCGCGGGTCGACCGGGACCGGCTTCGCCCAGCCGAACGGGAAGTTCGAGAGCAGCGACGTGAGCGCGAACATGATCGTCCCGAGCGGGTCGAGGTGAGCGAGCGGGTTGAGCGTGATCCGGCCCCGCTCGTGCGCCGTCGGGTCGCCCAGCCTCCACGCGACCCAGGCGTGGGCGAGCTCGTGGAGCGTCAGGCTCCCGAGCACGATCGGCGCAACGAAGAGGAAGGTCTTCAGATCCACTAATGCACCGTCCGGCGAATACGGCGCGCCCTGGCGGCGCAAAGACTGCGCCGGGCCGCGTCCTCGGTCGCGCCCATATGACCTCCATATCGGCGCTCCCTGCGTCCTTGCCCGGCTTGCTTTTCGCTCGCCAGGATCATCACCGTACTCACCGGACGGCGCATTAGATGAGCGCCCTTGCCGCCTCGAGCTCCTCGGCGCGTCCGGCGAGCTCGCCGTTCAGCTTGCGCCGCAGGAGCTCCTCGAGGATCGCACCGACGCGGGGCGACTCCGGGAGGCCGAGCATCGCGAGGTCGCCGCCGGAGATCTCGAGCTCGACCGTACGCAACTCCTCGAAGTAACGGACAAGCCGTTTGCCGGCCTTGCCGCGGGCCCCCGCGAGAGCAAGAAGCGCTCCGTCGGGGTCGTGCGGCTCGACGATCGTGCGGATCGCGGCCGGCTCCTTCGCTGCCGCGAGGAGCTCGCGCAGCCGCGGCGCGACCGTGACGGCGTCGGCGATGCGATCGGCATCACGGCGGCGCAGCTTCAGACGGTCGAACCACTCGTACAGCTCGTCGGGCGGGAGGCGCCGCGCGAGGGCGGCGAGACGCAGCCGCCAGGCGGGCGCCCCGGGCGCGTAGAGGAGGCGGAGCCGGTCGAGCTGCTCGATCAGCCGCACTGCCTCCGTGTCGGCGGCGAGGTGCGGGTGAACCGCGCGGTCGATGCCGAGGTCGGCGAGCCGCCTGACGGCGTCGCCGATCCGCTCCTCGCCGAGGAGGAGCTGCAGCTCGTCCCGGAGCCGCGCCGAGGAGAGCTCGCCGACGAGGTTCATCTCGACGCAGGCCCGGGCGAGGGCGACGGTGTGGCCGTCCATGCGATAGCCGTAGCGGGTCTCGTAGCGGATCGCCCGGAAGATCCGGGTCGGGTCGTCGATGAAGGAGAGGTTGTGGAGCACGCGCAGGACGCGGCTCTCGAGGTCCCCCAAGCCGCTGAACGGGTCGACGAGCCGGCCGAAGTCGTCGCCCTTGAGCGAGACGGCCATGGCGTTGATCGTGAAGTCGCGGCGGTAGAGATCCTGGCGGATCGAGGCCTGCTCGACGCTGGGGAGCGCGGCCGGGTAGTCGTAGAACTCCGTCCGCGCCGTCGCGACGTCGACGCGGCCGTCGCCGTAGACGACGATCGCGGTGCCGAACTTCTCGTGCAGGGCCGCACGGCCGCCGAGCGCGCGCGCGAGCGCACGGCCGAGCGCGATCCCGTCTCCCTCGACCGAGATGTCGACGTCGAAGCTCTCCTCGCCCATGAGGACGTCGCGAACGGTGCCGCCCACGAGGTAGACACCCTCGAAGTGCTCGCTCACGGCCTGGACGGCCTCGAAGAGACGCTCGAGACGCGGGACGGCGCTCAGCCGGGCGGCGAGATTGGGCGCCTCCACCCCGGCCTCCTCCCGCGGGCCCTCGAGCGCGCGCAGGACGTCGCTCCGGGTGACGACGCCGACGACCTGCCCGTCGCGGAGGACCGGGACACGGCCCGCGTCGGAGGCGATCAGCCGGCGCTGCACCTCCGCAAGCGGAGTGTCCTCCGCGCAGGTGACGACGTCGGAGCTCATGACGCTCTTCACCGGCGCGTGCGAGAGCTCGTGCCCGACGGCCTTGTCGAGGTCCTCGCGCGTGACGATCCCGGCGAGGCGAGCCGGCGCGCCGACGAGGATCCCGCTCTGGCGGTGCCGCTGGCAGAACACCATCGCCCGGGCGACCGTGTCCTCCGGGGAGACGAAGCGGGCCGGCCGCGACATGATCTCCCGCGCGGTGACCGGCTTCCGGAGCGCCTCCGGGAGCGCGGCGAGCACGACGGCGCGGGCCTCGGCCAGGGACCCGCGGTAGATGGCAGACGCGGCCTGGTGGTGCCCGCCGCCCCCGAGCGCGGCCGCGATCGCCGCGGCGTCGAGCTCCGGGACGCGGGTGCGCACGACGCAGAAGACGCGGGCGTCCATCTCGACGAGGCCGACGAGCGCGCGCGCGTCCGTGAGGTCGACGAGCTTGTGCGCGAGGTTCGAGATGCCCTCGACGTACGCCGGCCACGTGACCGCGGCGAGGAGGACCTCGAAGCCGCCGACGACGTGGGTCTCGACGGAGCCGATGAGCGCCTCGAGGAGCGCGCGCTCGTTCGCCGCGAGCGGCGCGTGCAGGTACTGCGCGACCACCTCCTGCCGGGCGCCGTGGCGCATGCACCACGCGAGCGCCTCCGCGTCGCGGAGGGTCGCAGTCGGGTAGCCGAGCGAGCCGGTGTCCTCGTGGATCCCGAGCGCGAACGCGGTCGCCTCGAGCGCCGTGACGGCCAGCTCGCGCTCGGCGAGGATCCCGACCATCGTCGTCGTGAGCGCGCCGTCCTCCGAGAGGACGAGGTTCTCCTCCGGGAGCCAGTCGGGGCGCTCGGCCGCGTGGTGGTCGAAGACGACGACTTCGACCTTGGGGTCCCGGGCGACGCGCTCGAGCTCGCCGAGCCGCTCGGGGTGGACGGTCTCGACGACGACGAGGCGCGTGATCGCATCGAGGTCGACCCGCGTCCCGTCGACCGCATCGAGCTCGTCCGCGTGCAGGCGGTAGAAGTCGCGGACGTTCTTGTTCAGCGACCCCTGGAGCGCGATCGTCGCTCCGGGGTAGAGCCGCCGCGCCGCGAGCATGGCGGCGAAGGCGTCGAAGTCGGTGTTCGCGTGGGTGACGATGACGTCCACGCCAGGAAGGTTAGTGGCCGTTCCCCGCCGTCCTCCCCAGAGGGCGTGGTACGCCCCCTGCTAGGCGTGCGCGACGACCTCGACCTCGAGGCGCGCGCCTGCGGGTAGGGCCGCGACCTGGAACGTCGCCCGGGCCGGCGGCTTGTCGCCGACGTAGCGGGCGTAGACCTCGTTCATGCCCTGGAAGTCGGCGAGGTCGGCGAGGAAGATCGACGCCTTGACGGCGTTCGCGAGGCTCGTCCCCGCCGCCCCGAGGATCGCCTTCAGGTTCTCCATCACGCGCTCGGTCTGCTCGGCGATGCCGCCGTCGACGATCTTCCCCGTCGCCGGGTCGACCGGGAGTTGGCCCGAGACGAAGACGAGGTCGCCGAAGCGGATCGCCTGCGAGTAGGGCGCGCCCTGGAAGGGCGCCGGCGCGTTCTCGGTGCGGATGACGGTCTTCTCGGGCACTCGCCTACGCCTCGGCCCGCTCGATCGCCGCGCCGAGCCCGCGCAGGCGCTCGTCGATCCGCTCGTAGCCGCGGTCGATCTGGCCGATGTTGCCGATCCGCGAGGTGCCCTGGGCGCAGAGGCTCGCGATCAGCATCGCCATCCCGGCACGGATGTCCGGGCTCTCCATCCGCTCCCCGTAGAGCTGCGCCGGCCCGCTCACGACGGCCCGGTGCGGGTCGCAGAGGATGATCCGCGCCCCCATGCCCACGAGCTTGTCCACGAAGAAGAGCCGGTTCTCGAACAGCTTCTCGAAGATGAGGACGGTGCCCCGCGCCTGCGTCGCGACCGCGAGCGCGATCGACGTCAGGTCGGCGGGGAACGCCGGCCACGGCCCGTCCTCGATCTTCGGGATCTGCGAGCCGAGGTCGTCGGCGATCACGAGCTCCTGGCCGTCGGGGACGCGCACCGACGTCCCCTCCACCTCCCAGCGCACGCCGAGCCGCTCGAAGCCGGGCCAGATCGCGACCAGGTGCTCGGGGACGACGTCCTCGATCACGATCTCGCCCTCGGTCACCGCGCCGAGCCCGATGAAGCTCGCCACCTCGATGTGGTCGGGGCAGATGCGCCAGGCTCCGCCCCGCAGGCGATCGACCCCGCGGATGTGGAGGACGTTCGAGCCGATTCCCTCGATCTCGGCGCCGAGCGAGAGGAGGAAGCGGCAGAGGTCCTGGACGTGCGGCTCACAGGCCGCGTTCGCGATCACCGTGTCGCCCTGGGCGAGGACGGCGGCCATGATCGCGTTCTCGGTTCCCGTCACCGAGGCCTCGTCGAGGAAGATGTGGGCGCCCGCGAGCCGGTCGGCCCGCATGTGGTAGCGGCGGTTCGCCGTCACCTCGGCGCCGAGCCGGCGGAAGGCGTGGATGTGGGTGTCAAGCCGGCGCCGGCCGATGACGTCGCCGCCCGGCGGCGGCACGATCGCCTCGCCGCAGCGAGCGAGGAGCGGCCCCGCGAGCAGGATCGAGGCGCGGATCCGGCGGCAAAGCTCCTCGTCGAGCTCGTGCTTCGTGACCTCGGCAGCGTGGATACGCACCTCGCCCGGCTCGCCGTGCTCGACCTCGACGCCGAGGTCGGCCACGAGCTCGAGCATTGTCTCGACGTCGGTGATCGCGGGGACGTTCGTGAGCGTGACCGGCTCGTCGGTCAGGAGGCACGCCGCGGCGATCGGGAGCGCGGCGTTCTTGTTCCCGGCCGCGCGGACCGTGCCGCGGAGCGGCCGGCCGCCCTCGATGACGAAGGACTCCACGAGACGGTGGGAGACGAGCGTGTGCGCCATGACGGTACCCCGGTCCCCGGACGTTCGCCGGGCACGGCCGGCTATCCTACCCGCCCCGATGGAAGTCACCCGCGAACGCGCCTGGCAGACGCTCACGACGTACACGAAGAGCGAGTCGCTCCTGCGGCACGCGCTCGCCGTCGAGGCCGCCGTCGGCGGCTACGCGCGGCGCTTCGGCGAGGACGAGGAGCTCTGGGGCGTCGTCGCCCTCCTCCACGACTTCGACTACGAGATCCACCCCACGCTCGACAAGCACCCGCAGGACGGCGCGCCGATCCTGCGCGAGGAGGGCTACCCCGAGGAGCTTGTCGAAGGGGTTCTCTCGCACGCCGAGCACCTGGCCGTGCCGCGCGACACCATCCTCCGGAAGACGCTCTTCGCTTGCGACGAGCTCTCGGGCTTCGTCCACGCCTGCGGGCTTGTGCGCCCGGACGGGATCGAGACGCTCGAGCCGAGGTCCGTGCTGAAGAAGCTGAAGCAGCCGTCGTTCGCCGCCGGCGTCCACCGCGTGGAGGTCTATCGCGGCGCCGAGGAGCTCGGGCTCCCGCTCGACGAGCACATCGCGAACGTGATCGAGTTCATGCGCCTGGTGGCCGCGCAGCTCGGCCTCCGCGCCGGCTGACGGTGCGCCCGCCGCCCGTCGGCGTCCTCTTCCGCCCGCCGACGCTCGCCGACGCCGACGGAGTGGCCGCGCTGATCGCGGCGCGCGACGCCTCCGACTTCGGCGAGGAGCACGCGCTCACCGGGGAAGAGCTGCGCAGCTGGTGGCGACCCGACGCCGAGAGGCTCGCGACGGACGCGTGGATCGCCGTCCGGGACGGGCAGGCCGTCGGCTTCCTCCGCATGGAACGGGAAGGCGACATCGGGATCGTGGAGGACGAGGCATGCGTCCACCCGGAGGCACGCCAGCAGGGGCTCGGGACGCACCTGCTCGACCTCGCCGAGGACTGGGCGCGGCGGCGCGAGCTTCACCGGGCGCAGGCGAGCGTCGTCGACGACAGCGGCCGCCGACTGCTCGAGCTGCGCGGTTACCTGCTCGTCCGGCACTTCTGGCGGATGGAGATCGTGCTCACAGCGGAGCCGACGATGCCCGAGCCGCCGCCGGCCCTCGCGATC
>JBGPNP010000012.1:0-17698 GCA_041487575.1 Gaiellaceae bacterium
AGCGCCCGTAGGTGTCCCAGATGTAGCGGCAGAGCGTCTTCGTCGCCTCGATGGCCTCCTCCGAAGGCCGTGGCACCTGGCGGGCGAGCTCCGGCGACTTCCACGGGACGAGCTGCTTGTCGGGCGCCGAGAAGATCCCCGCCTCGCCCCAGCGCTCGGCGACGACGAAGTCGACGGCGGCGTCCATGTCCTCGTGGAACGGCGGGCAGGCGCCCTCGAAGACCCCGGGCAGGCCGACCGGGACGAGCTCTCCGGCACCCACCGGCGCGTCGTCGGGCACCTGGTGGAAGGTGAAGCCGAGCCCCTCGCAGGGACCCTCGCCGCCGGCGATGTGCCAGAGCGGCTCGCCGCCCATCGTCACGCGGCCCTTCCCGCCCGAGAACGGGTGCCCGCCCAGGCCGAGCGCCTGCGTCGCGAGCATGAGGTTCTGGATCACAAGCCCGGCCTCGACGCCGTTCATGTCCACCATCTGCCAGCGCTCGAAGTCGGCGATGTCGTACGGGTGGGCGTGCTTCGAGAAGAGGCCCGAGTCCATGAACGGCCGCAGCGGGTCGTTCCCGAGCAGCTTGTCCGTCAGGTAGTAACCGTGCGGCCGGTCGAAGTAGAGAAGCATCGCCGAGATGCACTGGCGCGTCACGTCGGCGATCGGGATGAAGACCGTGACGCCCTCGCGGTTCACGATCCACTCGTTGAACTTGAAGAGGTTGGGGCGGCGGCACGGCATGTCGAGCCGCCCGTCCTGGAGCTTGATTGCCGTCCGGTAGAGCGCATGCTGCTCCTCGACGGTCTGGTTCTGGACGTACCGCTCGGGCTTCACGTCCCGCTGCGGGAGGACGTAGACGCCCTCGTCGTTCGTCCAGAAGAGCTCGGTGCCGTGCGTCGCGAGCGGGCTCGGCCACGTCCGGCCCGTGAACGAGCGGAGCTTGTCCGCCCCGGTCGTCGTCCCCTCGGCGGTCGCGAACGGCCACTCCTCACGGACGACGCCGGTGACCCCGGTGGCGGCGGCAACGAGGATCGCCTCCTCCTCGTAGGCGAGCGGAACGGGCTCCTTCTCCGAGCGGTAGGCGAGCGGGCCGGTCATCTCCGCGCCAAGAGCGAAGCGGCGGGCGCGCCGCGTGAAGATCGCCTCAAGCGTGGGGAACGAGGCAGCGGCCCGGAGCGCCTCGGGCCGCACCGCAGGGCGACTTCTCGCCGTCGTGGCCATGGTTCCGACTCTACACCCCGGTTCTGGCATCCGGTACGGTCCGCGCCGTGCGCCCTGTCCTCGTGATCGAGCAGGAGCCCTCGCTCGAAGGCCTCGGCCTTCTCGGCGAGCGGCTCGAGGCGTCCGGCCTCCCCTACCGGCGCATGCAGACCTGGCGCGAGGGCTTCGACGGGGTCCGCGCGCAGGAGTTCTCGGCGATCGTGCCGATGGGAGGCAACGCGCACGCCTGGCAGGAGGACGACTTCCCGGTGCTGCGGAACGAGCGTCTGCTCCTGGCCGGCGCCGTGGAGGAGGGCGTCCCCGTGCTCGGCATCTGCCTCGGCGCCCAGCTCCTCGCGCGGGCTCTGGG
The DNA here is from genome assembly GCA_041487575.1 of Gaiellaceae bacterium. Classification (GTDB taxonomy): domain Bacteria; phylum Actinomycetota; class Thermoleophilia; order Gaiellales; family Gaiellaceae; genus JBGPNP01. The sequence goes on from JBGPNP010000012.1 coordinate 1,554, forward strand.
CGCGGAGGTGCGGACGGCCGAGGCGCCGGAGATCGGCTGGCTCGAGATCGCGCCGACGGCGCAGGCGGGCGACGATCCTCTCTTCGGGCACCTGACGGCGCCCGCCGGCGTCTACCAGTGGCACCACGACGTCTTCGAGCTGCCCGCCGGCGCGCAGCTCCTCGCGACGAGCGAGCGCTTCGAGAACCAGGCCTTCCGCGCGGGCGACGCCTGGGGCGTGCAGTTCCACCCGGAGGTCGACCCGGACACCTTCGAGGTCTGGATCGCGAACCACCCCGGAGCGGCGGCGGCGAACGGGATCGACGAGGAGGAACTCCGCTCGTCGGTCTGGCGCGAGGCCGAGGCGTCCCGGCCGTTCCGGGCGCGGCTCTTCGACGCCTTCTTCGAGCTGGTATGGCGCGCATAGCGATCCTCGGCTGCGCGACCGGCATCGGCGCCGCCGGCGCCCGGCTCCTCGCCGCACGCGGCGACCGGCTTGCCCTCGGCGACCTGAACCCTGGAGTCCAGGCCCTCGCCGAGGAAGTCGGCGGGCACGCCGTCGTCCTCGACGCCGCCGATGCCGAGGCGGTGCGGCGGTTCGTGGGCGAAGCGGCCGGAGCCCTCGGCGGGCTCGACGGCGTCTGGTCGAACGTCGGCGTCCAGATCGCCGGCTCGGCCGAAGAGGTCACGGTCGAGCAGCTCGACCGCTCCTGGGCGATCAACGTCCGCGCCCACGCCGTCCTCTGCGGCGCCGCGATCCCGCACCTGCGCGCCGCCGGTGGCGGGGTCATCCTCGTCACGGCCTCGAACTCGGCGCTCATCTCGGAACCCCGCCTGCTCCCGTACGCGACGACGAAGGCGGCCGCGCTCGCGCTCGCGCGCCAGGTCGCGCGCGACTACGCACCCGAGCGGATCCGCGTGAACGCGCTCTGCCCGGGCTGGGTCGACACGCCGTTCAACGAGCCCGCCTGGGCCAACTTCGGCGGCCGCGAGAAGTTCCTCGAGGCGATGCCCGGGCTCGTCCCGCTCGGGCGGATCTCGACCCCCGAGGAGATCGCGAAGCTCGCAGCCTTCCTCCTCTCGGACGACGCGGCCTACGTCACCGGGCATGCCTTCGTCGCGGACGGCGGCGAGCTGCTGGTGGTATAAGCGGCGCAAAATGCTGCGCATTTTCCGCCGACGGGTCTTGCCCCATCGCTCCGCTCGGGAGTGTGAAGAAAGGATGGCGACCCAGTGAGCCCGTGGACCACGGTCGGTACCGCGGACGGGGCGCCGGAGCTGCAGGCGGTCGGGGAGATCGCCGTCGCCCGCTTGGCCGACGGGTCCTTCGCAGCCTTCGACGACGAGTGCACCCATGAGGAGTGCCCGCTCTCCGAGGGCGAGCTCGAGAGCGACCGCGTTGTCTGCTACTGCCACAGCTCCGAGTTCGACGTGCGGACCGGCGCGGTGCTCCGCGGCCCGGCGACGGAGCCGATCCAGGTCTACGAGACGCGTGTCGCGGACGGCGAGCTCCAGGTGCTCGCGCCATGACCACGACCGCTGGGACGAGCCTCGCCGAGATCGACCTGACCGATCTCGGCCGCTGGGCGGAAGGCCCGCCGCACGACTGGTTTGCGCTCCTGCGGCGCGAGGCGCCGGTCTTCTGGCAGGACGAGCCCAAAGGGCGCGGCTTCTGGTCGCTTACCCGCTACGACGACGTCCACTCGGCGTCGAAGGACTACGTGACGTTCTCCTCCGAGGTCGGCGGGACGTCGCTCATGGATCTGACCCCGGAGCAGGTCGAGTCACGGAAGTCGATGCTCGACTCGGACCCGCCGCGACACACGCGCCTCCGGAACATCGTCAACAAGGGCTTCACACCGAGGGCCGTGAACGCCTACGAGGACAAGATCCGCGGGCTCTTCCGCGAGATCCTCGGCGAGGCGTTCTCCCGGGAGGAGCTGGACTTCACCGAAGACGTCGCGGTCGAGCTGCCGATGCGGATCCTCTGCGAGATCCTCGGCACGCCGTTCGAGGACCGCCGCTACCTCGTCGACCTCGGGAACCGCATGCTCGGGAACACCGACCCCGACATGGCCGGCGAATACGTCGCGGGCGAGGCCGACCTCTCGCGCTACGCCCACCTCCCCTTCTCGAGCCCCGCGGCCCTCGAGATGTTCGACTACGCCCAGCGCCTCGCCGACGAGCGCCGGCTCGAGCCGCATGACGACATCACGACGAAGCTCGTCGAGGCCGAGGTGAACGGCGACCGACTCTCAGAGCACGAGTTCAACCTCTTCTTCCTCCTGCTCACGACCGCGGGGAACGAGACGACCCGCCACGCGATGTCGAACGGGCTCCTAGCGCTCCTCGAGCACCCGGGGGAGCGCGACCGGATCGTCGCCGACCCTTCCCTGATCCCGACCGCGGTCGAGGAGATCCTTCGCTGGACGCCTTCCCTCTACCACTTCCGGCGCACGGCGACGCGCGACGTCGAGCTCCACGGGACGACGATCCGCGCCGGCGACAAGGTCGTCCTCTGGTACGTGTCGGGGAACCGCGACGAGGAGCAGTTCCCCGACCCGTTCCGCTTCGACGCCGGCCGCAGCCCGAACAAGCACCTCGCGTTCGGCCTGGGCGGTCCGCACTTCTGCCTCGGCGCTCACCTCGCCCGGCTCGAGCTCGGGATCTGGCTCGAGGAGACGCTGCCGTGGCTCCCGCGGATCGAGCTCGCGGGGCCGCCGGCGCGCCTCCGCTCCAACTTCTTCCACGGGGTCAAGAGCGTCCCGGTGCGGGTGCGGTCGTGATCTCCGGCCCCGGCGCCTGGTGCCAGCTTCCGAGCCCGCTCTCGGGCGAGATCATGGCGAGCTTCGGCTTCGACTGGGTCTGCGTGGACATGCAGCACGGCCCGATCACGATCGAATCGGCCGCGGCGATGGTGCAGTCGATCTCCGTGTCGGGTGCGAAGCCGATCGTCCGCGTCACGTCGAACGAGCCCTGGCTGATCGGTCGGGCGCTCGACGTCGGCGCCTCCGGCGTGATCGTGCCGCTCGTGAACACGCGCGCGGAGGCCGAGCGCGCGGCGCGCGCCTGCAGGTACGCGCCCGAGGGCACGCGCAGCTTCGGACCCGTCCGCGCGCCCGCGACCGACCGAGTCTTCTGCCTCGTCATGGTCGAGACGCGCGAGGGAGTGGAGAACGTCGAGGAGATCGCGGCCGTCCCCGGCGTCGACGGGATCTACGTGGGCCCGTGGGATCTCGCGCTCTCGCACGGGCTCGAGGCTCCGGGGCCCGAGACCGACCCGGCGATCGAGCGCGTCCTCGCCGCGTGCGGGCGCTACGGCATCGCGGCCGGCATCCACACCGGCTCCGGCCGGAGCGCGCGGGCCTACCTCGAAGCGGGCTTCTGCTTCGCCGCCGTCGCGAGCGACATCGAGTTCCTGGCAGAGTCGTCCCGGCGCGAGCTCGAGGCGGCTCTCGGCGAGCTCCCGCCGAGGCCCGCCGGGCCGGACGGGCTCGTCAGAGTCGCCCTTTAGAGCCCCTAACGGAATGACCACGCGACCCGTGCTTCGTTCTGTTAGGGGCTCTTTAGTACTCCGTCGCCTCGAAGAACCAGCGGGCGATGTCGAGTTGCGGCAGCGCCCGCCCGCCCATCCAGAGGCTCATGATCTTCGAGTCACGCCAGTGCTTCTCGACGTGGCTCTCGCGCGCGTAGCCGTAGGCGCCCATCAGATCCATCGCCTGGTTCGACACCTTCGTGAGCCGGTCGGAGACGAAGAGCTTCGTGACGCGCGTCCTCGCGAGCATCTCCTCGGTGTGCCGCGGGCCGTAGACGTCCGGCCGGTCGAGCATTCGGGCCTTGAGGTACGTCTCCGCCCGGCTCACCTCGATGGAGGTGACGATGTCGGCGAGCACCGCGGCGGTGATCGAGTGCTCCTTCAGGGGCTTGCCCGCGACGATGCGCGTGTCGCACCAGGCCTTGACGAGCTCGAAGAGGTTCTTCATCACGCCGATGCACTGGGCGGCCGTGCCGACGTTGCCGGAGCAGATCATCGCGCGGGAGCGCTCGGCGTCCTTCCCCGGGCCGTGCGCGCGGAACTCGCGCGGAACGCGAACCTCCTCGAACCAGACGTCGCCGTTCGCGTCGCCCGACATGCCTGCCTTCCGGTACGGCTTGCCCTGGGTGACGCCGGGCGCATCAGCCGGGACGTAAACGATCGCGACGCCCTCGTCGCCGGCGCTCGAGTCGGTCGTGCAGAAGACGCAGAAGAGGTCGGCGAGGCCGCCCGAGTTGGTGGGCCAGAGCTTGTGGCCGCTCACGACCCACTCGTCGCCCTCGAGCCGCGCGCGCGTCCTGATGTAGCGCCCGTGCGTGCCGTCGATGTTCTCGACGTCGGAACCGCTCGGCGGCTCGGTCAGCGCCACGGAGCCGACGTACCAGCGCTCCTCGTCGAGGAAGCGTGGCGTGAAGCGCTCCATCAGGTAGACGTTCTCCTCCGGCGGGAAGACCGGCGACATCGCCCAGATCGAGCAGCTCGCTGCGGTCGCGAGCCCCGAGTCGGCGCGCGACATCTCCTCGAGTAGAAGGCACGACGTCACCGCGTCGATCCCGAGCCCGCCGTACTTCTGGGGCCAGCAGGCCTGGTAGTAGCCGAGGTCGACGCAGAGCGAGCGAAGGAGCCGCCTCGAGAGCTCGTGCTCCTCCCAGTCGTCGTCGATCTTCCGCCGCACTGGGATGACCTCCCGGTCGGCCCAACCCCGTACGGCCTCGACGAGGTCCCACGCGTCGTCGGACACCCACTCTCTGGGCAAGGAGAAGCTATCCACATCGGGCATCCCGGAAGCGAGGCTAGTGTCGCCGACCGGGGAGATCCTGATCGATTCCGATCAGGGCGCGGGCGTCTTGAGCTCGATCTCGACGAAGACGAACTCGCCCTCGTTCACGTTGATCACGTCGTGCTCGACCCCGGCCTCACGGAAGTACGGGTGGCCCGCCGTGAGCTCCGCGTCCCTCACCGTGCCGCCCTCCTCGAGGCGCAGCGTCCCTGTCACGAGCGGGACGACGACGTAGTCGAGCTCGTGCCGGTGCCAGCCGGTCGCCGCGCCGGGCGCGAACCGCCACTCGGTAACGCGGACTCGGTCGTTCTCGATCTGCACCGTCGGTACCGCCGACTGCCCTTCAGAGTCTTCCACGCCTGCCCTTTCGCCAGATGACGATCGAGAGGATACCGAGTGCGAGGACGAGCACTCCGACGGCGAGCGAGACGACGCGGGCGCTCGTGCTCCCCGCCTTCTTACCGATGACTAGCACGGAGCCGAGCGGGAAGGTGCTTCGCCCGCCAGACGATTGAGCGCACGCCTTGCACGTCACGACGGCCTCGTAGAGCCCCTTCTCGACGTCCGGGACGGTGAATGCGAGCGTCCCGTCGGCGGCCAGCGCGCCCACGGGGACGGCGCTCGTCATGTCCGCGGGGACCGCGTCCGCGGCCACGAGGAGGCGTGCGAGGACGACCGGGGCGGCCGCGAGCGCGGTCGGCACCGGCCGGTCGGCGCGCGCGACGATCTTCTTCCCGGCCTTCGCGCCGGGCGGGTCGAAGACGAGCCAGAGCGGGCCCTGGAGGCACCTGCGGAGATTGTCGAGCGCCTGATCCTCGGCGAAGCGCTCGTAGGGGCAGACCCCGGGGGCGACGAAAGCCTCGCCTGGGCGACCGTCGACCCCGACGGCGACGGCCGGATCCACGCCGTCGAGCTCGACCGCGGTGACGCTTCGCCCGCCGAGCCGGGCCTCTCCGAGCGTGGCCCCGGGCTCCAGCTTCCCGCCCGCGGGGTACCGGGCTCCCGTGTAGCTCACGCCCCGGAAGGCGAGCGGCTGGAGCAGGCACGTCCACCGCTCTGCGGCCGGGTACCCCGAGCAGCGGCTCCCGAGGACGAAGATCGAGGCGGGGGCGCCTTCGGCCGCGACGGCCACGCTCGGGTCGAGCTCGCCGATGCGGAGGACGGAAACGTGCTCCTGCTTCCGCTTGCACCCGTCCTCCGAGATGGGCGCGTCGAGCACCCCCTTCCCGAGCGCGGCCCCGGGCGCGAGCGAGACGGACGACGGGATCGGCTCCGCCGCGTAGACGACGTGCCCGTACCCGAGGAACGTTGCCGTCGGGCACGTGCCCGCCTTCGCCGGGCTCCCGAGAGCGAGGGCGGCGACGAGGACGAGGAGAGCGCACGCGAGAGGACGGGCCGGGGACCCCACGACCGAGCGATCATACGGGCTGCCCGGCAGGCGACCGCTCACCGCAAGCCACGACGCGCGAGCTCCTCCTCGGGCGTCTCGCCGGGAAGCGGCATGTCCTCCGGCCGCCGCTCCTCGTACTGGACGGAGCAAGGGCCGCCGGCGCCGTCCCGCTCGTCTTGGGACCTCCAGTCGAGCAGCCGCCACGTCCCGAGCGGGGTCGTTTCCACCCGGACGATCGGGAGCTCCCGCTTCTCCCGCAGCAGAAGCGGGACGGAGGCCGTGTCGTGGCCGATCTTCCGCTCGCGCCGCGCCTCCACCCTCCAGCGGAAGGCAACGAACGTCCCCTCGAACGCCCGGGGCAGCTCTGCCGGCAGATCGATCGCGAAGTGGAGCCAGTTCGCCGAGGCGAGATCGCCGATCTCCCAGCGCTCGAGCCAGACCTCTTCCTCGAGCCAGATCGGGACGAAGCGCGTACGGACGTCCCACACCGTGTCGAGCCGAAAGACCCGCTTCTGGCCGACGAGCTGCGGTGGCACGTCGAGCCAGTTTGCGTAGCAGGAGGCGGACACGACGATCGGGTGCGTGTCGCGGCGGCCGCCGCGAGACTCGACCCGCCCTTCCACCCGGCCCCCGCCCGAGGGCTCGGCGGTGTCGAGAGTGATCCGGAAGCCGTGCGCCTCGGACGCAGGCAAGATGCCGCGACCGATGAGCTCGAGGGGGACGTCGGTGAGGAGCATGGGCGCTACACCGAGCGCAGGAACGCGTCCACCGCCTGAACGTAGCGGTCGGGTTCCTCCCAGAAGGTCATGTGCGAGCCCTCCTCGAAGACGACGAGCTGCGAGCCGGCGATGCGCTCGTGGATCTGCTCGCTGCACGCCGGCGTCAGCTCGTCGTGACGGCCGACCGTGATCAGCGTCGGCACGCAGATCTCGTGCAGGCGCTCGACGCGGTCCCAGTCGGAGAGGTTGCCCGTGTAGCAGAACTCGCTCGGGCCCCACATGGGCGCGTAGACCGTCATGGCGAAGTCCTCGAAGGTCGTCACGACCTCCGGCGGCCAGGGGTCGCAGCGGCAGAGGTGGACACGGTAGACGGCCATGATCGCGTCCTGGTACTCCGCCGACTCGGTCGTGCCGGCCTCCTCGTGGCGGCGCAGCGTGTCGCGGATCTCCTGCGGGAACGCCTCGAGGAGCCGAGCCATCTCCCGGATGAGGAGCGGCGCGTCGGCGATCGTCGAGGCGAGGACGAGGCTCCGCAGGTGCTGTTGGTAGCCCAGCGCGTAGTCCGTCGCGAGCATCCCGCCCCAGGAGTGTCCGAAGAGGTCGAACCCGGTCAGCCCCAGGCGAGCGCGGAGGGCCTCGAGCTCGTCGACGAAGCGGTCGGCCCGCCAGAGCGAGGGGTCGCCGGGCCGATCGGACTCGCCGCAGCCGAGCTGGTCGTAGAAGACGACGCGGCGGTCCGGCCCGGCCAGCCGTTCGAGCGGCTTCAGGTAGAGGCTGCCGGCGCCCGGGCCTCCGTGCAGCATGACGAGCGTCCGGTCGCCCTCGCCGAGGATGCGGTAGCGGACGGTGCCGCCTTCGACCTCCACCTCTCCGCGCTCTTCCTTCACGCCTCCCCCCGGACGAGAGGGGCGGCTCCGAGGAGCCGCCCCAAGTGCCTCGTATCGAGCCTGCCCTACGCTTCTTCGTGAACGAACTTCCCAACCGCCTCGTACCGCTCCTTCGAGCGGTACTTGTAGAAGACGCCGATCGCGCAGCCGCCGAGGAAGATGCCGAGCGCGTAGTACGGCACGGCCTTCGTCCAGCCCTCGTACACGCCGGTCGTCAGGAACGCCCGGTTCTTCTGCATGAGGTAGACGGCGAAGGCGATCGAGCCGGCGCCGATGATCGGCGCCACTAGCGTCTTGAACCAGTGGAAGCCGTCCCTGTTCTCGGGCCGGAGGAAGTAGACGATGATCGCGAGGTCGACGAGGGCCATGATCGGGAAGAGGAGCGTGTTGCCCTGGAACGGCATCCAGGTCCCGATCTCGTAGAGCGCGACGATCGGGCTGCCGGTTCCGATCCCGAGCGTCTTCTGGAAGCCGACGCCCGCGCCGCCGAAGGCGAACATCGCCGTGACGCCGACGCAGAAGACGAGGAGGACGACCGCCGCGACGAACGGGCTCTTGTGCGTCGCGTGCGTGCGGCCCAGCAGGCGCGGGAGGATTCCCTCGCGGCCCATCGAGAAGAGGTACCGGCAGGCCGTGTTCCAGAACGCGAGCGAGCACGCGAAGGAGCCGGTGATGATGAGGGCCTGGAAGAGGTTCTCGATCCCGACCCCGGCGAACTTATGGGCGACCGGGTAGAAGACGCTTCCGAAGTTGCCGTTCGGGAAGCCCGAGTTCGCAGCGCCATGCGGATCGATGCCGTACTGCGCGGCGACCGCCCAGAGCGACTGGTCGTGCCCAGAGCCGTACGCGCTGATCAGCATCCAGCTCCAGAAGGTGTAGAAGACGCCGAGGCCGATCGCGGAGATGTAGATGGCATAGGCCATCATCTTCTTCGGGTTCCGGGCCTCCTCTGCATAGTTCGGGGCCATCTCGAAGCCGACCCACGACCAGTAGGCGCCGAAGAAGCCGACCCCGGCCGCGGCGCCGCCGACGGCCTTGAAGACGTGATCTGCGCCGACGACGCCTGCGCCTCCGTTGAAGATCGAGGCCGGGTTGAGCGCCTGCCAGACGAGGCCGTCCGGGCCGCCTCCCTTTACGACCACGGCGAACGAGAAGATCATCAGCACGATCAGCTCGCCGATCAGGCAGAAGCCGAGGAACTTCGCCACCGAATGCACGTGGAAGTACGAGATGACGAACATGAGCAGGATGAGCAGGAATGCGTAGATACGCCAGTCCAGGTTCAAGTGTCCGCCGGACAGGTTCAGGATGTTCACCTGGGCGAAGTACGCGGTCACGCCGTTCACGCCCACGGCGAAGAGCATGTAGGCGGCGGCGATTCCGACCGCGGTGCCGAGGCCGATGATCCGCCCGAAGCCGTACGACATGTAGGAGTACATGCCGCCGGCCGTCGTCACGCGTCGCGCCATCTCGACGTAGCCCACCGAGAAGAACGCAAACGAGAGGGTCGCGAGCCAGAACGCGGCCGGGAGTCCGATGCCGATCCCCCGGATCCCGAGCGGGTCGTTGAACATCATCGCCGCGAGCGGCGCCGAGCCAGTGACGATGCAGAACAGGATCTGTGGCAGCCCGAGCGCGTTGCGGGCCAGCTCCGTGGAACCCGTCAGGCCTCGGCCGGCTTCGGGCGCCGGAACGCTAGTGGCCTCCATGAAACCCCCTTTCCAGGTCTCGGCCGCGGCCCGGTTGGTCGCGCCCTCCCCGTTCTATGAGACGAGCGGAATGAGCAAGGGTAAGACGTTGCAGTCCGACTTACAAGAGGCGTTCGCTTAAACCGTCACGTCTCCTACCTGCGCGCCGGGCCGTGGGATAATCGCGCCCCAATGGCCCGCCTCGAAAACGTCCGAGCGCTCGTCACGGGAGGGACCTCCGGGATCGGCGCCGCGATCGTCGAGCGGCTCCGCTCCGAGGGCGCGTCCATCGCCTTCACCGGCCGCAGCGCCGAGCGCGGCGCGGCTGTGGCGGCACGCACCGGTGCGGCTTTCGTGCCGGCGGACACGCGCGACCCCGAGGCCGTGCGGCGCTCCGTGCGGGACGCGGTGGCCGCGCTCGGCGGGCTCGACGCCGTCGTCGTCAACGCGGGAGTCCTCCATGAGGCCCTGCTCTCCGAGACCTCGGACGAGGCCTGGGACACTGTCATCGAGACGAACCTCATCGGCCCCTATCTCTACGCGGTCGCCTGCCTGCCGGATCTGCGCGCCGCGGGCGGCGGCTCGATCGTGCTGACCTCCTCCGACGCGGGAGTCTGGGGCGAGACGGCGATCGGCGCCTACTCGGTGTCGAAGCGCGCCGTGAACACGCTCACGCAGATGCTCGCGGTCGAGGCCGGGCCGCACGGGATCCGCGTCAACGCGGTCTGCCCGGGGGACACGGCGCCCGGCATGGCTACCTTCGTGGAGGGCCACGTCGATGCCCGCGGCGACACCGCCGGCTGGCTCCGGCCGCCGCTCGGCCGGGTGGGGACCGGCGCGGACGTCGCGGGAGCGGTCGCCTTCTTCCTCTCGGCGGACTCGGCCTTCTGCAACGGTTCGATCCTCCTCGTCGACGGCGGCATGCGGGCCTCCCTCCGCGCGAGCGCGGTGATGAGCACGTGACGCGCTACGGGCTCGAAGGCCGGACGGCGCTCGTCACGGGCGGGACGTCGGGCATCGGCAAGGCCTGCGTCGAGCGCCTGCGGGCCGAGGGCATGACCGTCGCCTTCACCGGCCGGAGCAGGGAGCGAGGGGAAGCTGTGGCGGCGGCGACCGGGGCGACCTTCATCCCCTGCGATGCCCGCGACCGTGCCGCCTGCGACCGCTCCGTCGAGCAGGCGCTCGAGCTCGGCGGCGGACGGCTCGACGTCCTCGTGGCGAACGCGGGCATCCTCTTCCAGGGGCCGATCGAGGCGACGCCCGAGCCTGCCTTCCGCGAGCTCGTCGAGGTGAACCTGACGGCGCTCTTCCGCTACTCGCGCGCCTGCTTCGGCCCGATGAAGGCGCAGGGCGGCGGCTCGATGATCCACATCGCCTCCGATACCGCGATTCGCGGCGTCCACGAGATCGCGGCCTACTCGGTGACGAAGGCGGGAGCCTTGGCCGCCTCGGAGCTCTTCGCGGCCGAGGGGGCGCCGTTCGGTGTCCGCGCGAATGCGGTCTGCCCCGGCGACGTCGTCCCGGGCGTGCAGGCGACCCCGGAAGGGCACGCCGACCACGCCGAGGACCCTGCGGGCTGGGCCCTGCCGCCCTCGGGCCGCTTCGGCACCGGCGAGGACGTCGCCGCGCTCGTTGCCTGGCTCGCCTCGGACGAGTCCGCGCACATGACCGGGGCCACGCTCCGGATCGACGGCGGGACGGGCGCGGCGATGCGCGCGGTGACGCGGGCCTCGTGAGCCTCGAGCAGCGCCTGGAGGGGCGGGTCGCGCTCGTCACGGGCGCGGCGAGCGGGAACGGGCGAGCGATCGCGCTTCGGTTCGCACGCGAGGGAGCGGCGGTCGTCTGCGCCGACGTCCGCGAGCAGCCCGACCCGGAAGGCCTCGACGCCGGCCCGCCGACCCACGAGGCGATCACCGTCGACGGCGGGCTCGCCCGCTTCATCCTCTGCGACGTCGGCGACGGCGGACAGGTGCGCGCCGCGGTCGAGGGCGCGGTCGAGGAGTTCGGCCGGCTCGACGTCGCAGTCGCGAACGCGGGCATCTCGTACCCGATCTACGACCTCCCCGAGGAGCCGTGGGAGGAGTACGAGAGCACCGTTCGCGTGAACCAGCACGGGGTCTGGTGGACGTGCCGCGAGACCGTCCGGCAGATGATTGCCCAGGGCGACGGCGGGCGTGTGATCGCGATCGCCTCGGTCGCCGGGCTCGTCGGCTCGCCCTCAGGCGTGAACTACAACGCGGCGAAGGGCGCGGTCGTCCAGATCGTGCGCACGCTCGCCGCCCAGGTGGCGCGCCACGGGATCACGGTCAACGCGATCTGCCCCGGCTACGTCCGGACAGCGATGACCCGGCCGGTCCAGGACGATCCGGCACGGCTCGGGGAGGTGCTCGCCGCCACCCCGCTCGGCCGCCTCGGCGAGCCCGCCGACGTCGCGGGCGCGGCGTTCTGGCTCGCGTCGGGCGACGCCGCCTGGGTGACCGGCGTCGCGCTGCCCGTGGACGGCGGCTACACCTGCGTCTGACCGATACGCTGCTTGACCGGCGAGAGCCCATTCCGTAGTTTCCCGCACGCAGGCTGCCGGTCTCTCCCGATGCAACGGAGCAGCGGGCCAGACAGGCTTACGGAGAACTGAAGGCGCTGCGCTCGTCCGAAAGGAGCTGGGAATGCAGAAGATCGTGGTGGGATTCGACGGCTCGGACCACGCCCGTCGAGCCCTCGAGCGGGCTGTGGCGCTCGCCAAGGGCGGGGGGAACGTCACGGTGGTGAGCGCTGCCGACGTCTCCCGCCTCATGCGGGATCCGGCAGGCGGAGCCGCGCCCGTCGACCCGGCCGACGCCGAGGAGCGCACGAAAGCCCTGGAGGAGGCGCGCGCGTTTCTCTCCGGCCAGGGTATCGATGCCAGGTACGTCGAGGGCCATGGCGACCCGGCTGCCGTCCTCGTGCAGGAGGCGGAGGACTCGGGCGCCGATCTGATCATCGTCGGGACGCGCGGGCTCAACTTCGCCCAGCGCTGGCTGATCGGCTCGGTCAGCACGAAGGTCGTGCAACACTCGCCCTGCGACGTGCTCGTCGTCCGATAGCCAGGGAAAATGCTGCCGCATTTTCCCTGGAGAGGCTAGTCCCTTCGCTTCGCTCGGGAGGATCTCACCGAGCTATTGTCCTCCACCGTGGCCGATCTCGAGCTCTGCTTCACCCCCGCGGCCGAGCTCGCCCGCCTGATCAGGGCCGGCGAGCTCTCGCCCGTCGAGGTCGTCGCGAACAGCCTCGCGCGGATCGAGGAGGTCAACCCGAGGCTGAACTGCTTCTGCTTCGTCTACCCGGACGAGGCGCTCGAGCAGGCTCGCGTTGCGGAGCGCGCCGTTCAGGCGGGCGGGTCGCTCGGCCCGCTCCACGGCGTCCCGATCGCGATCAAGGACATCACCCCGACGAAGGGCAAGCGGACGACGATGGGCTCGTACGCCTTCGAGCACTGGATCCCGGAGGAGAGCGCGCTCCTCGTCGACAAGCTCCTCGGCGCCGGGGCGATCATGGTGGGGAAGACGACGACGCCGGAGTTCGCCTACTCGAGCTTCACCGAGAGCCCGCTCTGGGGAATCACCCGCAACCCGTGGAATCCGGCGCAGACGCCGGGCGGCTCCTCCGGCGGCTCGGGCGCCGCCGTCGCGTCGGGCTCCGTTCCGCTCGCGGAGGGGACGGACATGGGCGGGTCGGTGAGGATCCCCGCCGCTTGGTGCGGGCTCGTCGGGCTGAAGCCGAGCTTCGGACGGATCCCGCTCGATTTCCTCCCGACGCAGTTCGACACGATCCACCACTTCGGGCCGCTCGCCCGGACGGTCGAGGACGCCCGCCTCTTCCTCTCGGTAGCCCAGGGGCCGGACGACCGCGACATCATGTCGCTCGCCCCGGCGCTCGATCTCTCGGGCCCGCCCGACGCCTCGGCGAAGGGACTCCGGCTCGCGCTGAACCTCGACCTCGGCTGCTACGCGATCGACCCGGAGGTCGAGGCTGCGACCCGCGCGGCGGCCGCCGCGCTCGCCGAGGCGGGGGCGAAGGTCGAGGAGGTCGAGCTTCCCTGGGGACGCGAGGTCCCCGACGCCTGGGTCGCGCACTGGGGCGTCTACCTCGCCGCCATCTTCGGCGACAAGCTTCCCGAGTACCGCGAGCAGATGGACCCGCGGGTGGTCGCGCTCATGGACGCCGGGCTCGCCATGAGCGCCGTCGACTTCAAGCGCCTCGAGTTCGTCCGCACCGAGCAGTGGAAGAAGCTCCGGCCGATCCTCGAGCGCTTCGACGCCCTCCTCTGCCCGACGATGGCCCAGCCCGCGCCGCCGGTCGAGGGAGACGACGCCGTCTACTACAAGGATCGCGGCGACGGCCTCTACCACGGGCTCGACCTGACGGCCCAGTTCAACTACGTCAGCCAGTGCCCGGCGCTGAGCGTGCCCTCCGGCTGGAGCTCGGAGGGGCTGCCGATCGGCCTGCAGATCGTCGCGCGCCGCTACCGAGACGACGAGGCGCTCCGGATCGGCGCGGCGCTGGAGCGGGTGCGGCCCTGGGCGCACCTGCGCCCGCCGCTCTAGGATCTGCGCGTGGGCATCGCCAGAGCGAACGGCGTCGACCTCTGGGTCGAGCAGGAGGGGGACGGCGATGACGTCCTCTTCATCTCCGGCCTCGCGGACGAGGGGGCCTGCTGGGTCGACCAGGTCGCCGGGCTCGGAGACCGCTACCGTGTCACGACCTTCGACAACCGCGGTGTCGGGCGCTCGGCGGCGCCGCCCGGCGAGTACCGGATCGCCGACTTCGCCGCCGACACGATCGCGCTCATCGACTCGCTCGGCCTGGAGCGGCCGCACATCGTCGGCTCGTCGATGGGCGGCGCGATCGCGCAGGAGGTCGCGGTCGCGAATCCCGGCCGCGTGCGCAGCCTCGTCCTCAACGGCACCTGGTGCCGGGGCGACCGCTTCCTGCACGAGATCGTCCGGAACTGGATCTGGGCGGCGCAGAAGGCCGACTCGATCCGCGACTTCCTCGTCGCCGTCAATCTCTGGTGCTTCGCGCCGCGGATCTGGAACGAGGGGATCATGGACGGCTGGCTCGACGCGGCCGAGGCGAGCCAGCATCAGCAGTCGGTGGACGCCTTCCGCCGCTCCGCCGAGGCGCTCCTGCACCACGACACCGCGGACCGGCTCGGCGCGATCCGGGCGCCGACTCTCGTCACGGTCGGCGAGCTCGACCTCGTGCTCCCGGAGCGCTACTCGCGCGAGCTCGCCGACCGGATCCCGGGCGCGCGCCTCGCCGTCATCCCGGAAGCGGGCCACCAGCCGTTCCAGGAGCTTCCTGCGGAGTACAACCGGCTGCTCGCAGACTTCTGGGGGTCGCTTTGAAGAAGGGGGCTCACGAGGGAAACAGTGTTTCCCCCGTGCTGAAGAGGCTACTCGTGGAGTTCTGGGCGCTGGTCGGGTGAGCGGCCTTCCTCGCGCCGGACGAGCCCTGTGCATGCTGCACACGCCGCGCGTGAGAAAGTGAGCGGCTTGCCCCTGACCCGCGGCTGACGGACGCCGTATCGTGAGCAGTCCGATGGCCCCCGCTGAGCTCCTTTTCCTGTCCCAGGAGGATGTCGTCGCAGCGGGCGGGCTCGACATGGACGCCTGCCTCGCGACGATCGAGGAGACGCTCGTCCTGCACCACCGCGGCGAGACGATCCTCCCGCAGAAGTCGGCGCTCCACTGGGGCGACGGCCTCGACACCGACGAGCGGGACGGCCGGATCATGGCCATGCCCGCGTACGTGGGCGGCTCGATCGCGATGGCCGGGATCAAGTGGATCCCGAGCGTGCCGCAGAACCCGGCGCGCGGCCTCCCGCGCGGGATCGGGGTCATCCTCCTCTCCGACCCCGACACGGGCCTGCCGCTCTGCGTCATGGACGGGACGGTGATCTCGGCGATGCGGACGGGCGCGGTGTCAGGCCTGGCTGCGCGCGAGCTCGCTCCCGACGCGCGCGTGATCGCCGTGTACGGCGCGGGCGTGCAGCCGCGCACCCAGCTCCTCGCGCTCGAGCGGACGCTCCCCGCGCTCGAGGAGATCCGGCTCCATGACCCGAACGCCGAGCAGACTGCGCGCTTCGTCGAGCGCGAGAGCCCGGGGCGTCCGCCCATCGTCCCGTACGACGACCCGCGTGAGGCCGCCCGCGGCGCCGGGATCCTCGTCCCGGCGACGATGGCGCCCGCCCCCTACATCACCGCCGACTGGTTCGAGCCCGGGATGCTCATCCTCTCGGTGTCGTCGCACGACCCGACCGTCGAGACGATCGCGGCCGCCGACCTCGTCGTCACCGACGACCTCGCGCACGAGACCTACCACGCGTCGCGGCCCCTCGCACGGGCGAAGGCGGCCGGCGTCCTCGACCCGGACGCGGTCGTCCCGCTCGGCGCCGTCCTCAGCGGTGACCACCCGGGGCGGACACGCCCGGACGAGCGGATCTTCGTCTCGCCGGTCGGCCTCGGGATCGAGGACGTCGCCTGGGCGACGGCGGTCTATCGTCGCGCTTGCGAGCTCGGCCTCGGGAGCCGCGAGCGGCTTTGGAACGAACCGATCTGGAGCTAAGGAGACCGTATGTGCGGAATCGCAGGGTTTCTGGCCAAGCGCGAGGGTGTCCCGGTCGCGGAGTC